>NZ_JABAEE010000067.1:0-35353 GCF_023701885.1 Pseudomonas sp. CG7
TCAGAGAGAGCGGCTGTTGCCTGGAGATCATCGATCTGCGCCTTGACGCGTTCCACGGTATTGCCGTTGGTGCGTGAGTTGGAGCAACGCAAAGTGACGGCCAAAACGGCGGCGGTCGCCTAGGCGCGGGAGGCAGCATGGGCACGTTCACCGACACACCCGACGCGGTCCCGGCCAGCTTGCCCCAGTGGTTGCAGCGACAGGCGCTAGAGCATGGCACCGATGTCGCGCTGCGCCATAAGCACCTGGGTGTCTGGCAGGAAAGGACCTGGGCGCAGGTGGTCGACGAGGTGCGCCGTTTGGCGAGTGCCCTGCAAGCTCGCGGTTTTGCGGCGGGCGAGACCCTGACGATCATCAGCCGACCCAGGCCCCAGGCGCTGCTTGCCGCATTGGCCGCGCAATGGCTGGGCGGCGTGGCGAGCTTGTTCGACCCGCTGGAAGCAGCGGCCGAACAGGTGCAACGGCTCACTACATTGCAACCGGATTTCGTCCTGGTCGAAGGCGTGGAGGACATGCTGCGGCTGCGTTCGGCGCAGGTGGCCGTGCGGATCTTGGTCTATCTCGACAAACGTGGCCTGTCGGATTCGACGCCATTTGCGCAGGCGTCGGATTACGCCGCGTTACTTGCCGAGCGACCGATCGATAACGGGGTGCCGCAAGGGCGATTGTTGCAAACGGCCTTTGTCTTTTATCGCGGGGCTGGCCAGGCGATCGAGGAGCAACGCGTCAGCCACGCCGAGCTGTTGCAGGAGGGGCAGCGGTTGGTGACCCGCGAAGGGCTGGGGCGGCAGGAGGAGGCATTGGCCGCCCGGGCGTTCGCGTCGGGTGGGCAAGCTCGCTATCTGCTGGCGCCCTGGTTGATCGCCGGTTTTCGCCTGATCTTTCCCGAGAACCTGGCGACCCGCGATCGCGATCGGCGGGAGCTGGGGCCGACGCTGGTGGCCGGGACGCGGGAAACCTACGAACGTTTGCACCGCTACGCGCTGGAACGTTTGCCCGCGCCGGGCAGTGGGGCGCGCAGGCTGGTGGACTGGGCGCTGGCCGCGCAGCCGGGGCCGTTGCACCGGCCTGTGGGGGATTGGCTGGTGCGTCGGCCTCTGCGCGATGTGCTGGGCTTTTCCCGGACCCGCGCGCCGCTGTTGGTGGGCGATGCATTGCCGCCGAACACCCAGGCGTTTTTCCAGGCATTGGGTATCCGGGTTCGCCTGTGGGGCGATGCGGCCCATTGGGAAGCGCCGACGCATCTTGTACACAAAACCACCGATAACTGGACCGGCCTCCAGTCCCGACTGGCCTGAGAGGAGACGCCCCAATGACCCAGACGGCCATTACGCATTTGCTGGAGCTGGAACATATTTCACTGTCATTCAAAGGTGTCAAAGCGATCACGGACATCAGCTTTCGCGTCGCCACCGGTGAAATCTGCGCCTTGATCGGCCCCAACGGCGCCGGCAAGAGTTCGCTGCTGAATGTCATCAGCGGCGTGTACCAGGCCCAGGACGGGCACATTCGTTTTGATCGGCAGGAGCGGCGCCGGATGCGTCCCCACGATGTGGCGGTCCGCGGCATTGCCCGGACATTCCAGAACATCGCGCTGTTCAAGGGCATGAGCGTGCTCGACAACGTGCTCACCGGGCGCAACCTCAAGCGCCGCAGCACCTGGATCGAGCAGGCACTGCGCATCGGTCGCGCCCGGGCCGAGGATGATCATCAGCGCGAAGCGGCCGAACGGGTCATCGCGTTCCTGCATTTGCAGCCTTGGCGCGACGTCCTGGTGGGCACGCTGCCCTATGGCTTGCAGAAACGAGTGGAGCTGGCCCGCGCACTGGCGGCGGAGCCTCGGCTGTTGCTGCTGGATGAACCCATGGCCGGGATGAACGCCGACGAGAAGCGACAGATGAGCCGCTTTATCGTCGACATCAACCGTGAGCTGGGTACGACGGTGGTGCTGATCGAGCACGACATCGGCGTGGTCATGGACATCAGCGACCACGTGGTGGTGCTCGACTACGGTCGCAAGATCGGCGACGGCTCGCCCGAAGACGTACGGCAGAACCCCGAGGTCATTTCGGCCTACCTGGGCACTCGCCACTGATACCGGATATTCGACGCACTCCCGCTGGGTGCTGTAGGAGCTGGCGAAGCCTGCGATCTTTCGCTTGAGACTCAAGTGTCTGGGAAAAGATCGCAGCCTCGCTCGGCTCGACAGCTCCTACCGCGCAGCCCAGCGGGAGCAATCCTTGGCTACAGGATCCTCGTTTGTATTGACTGGACAGCATTAGGAACAGCGATGGAATTTTTCTTTGAAGTACTGATTGGCGGGTTGTTGGCGGGGGTGATGTACGCCTTGGTGGCCATCGGTTTCGTGCTGATCTACAAGGCCTCCGGGGTGTTCAATTTCGCCCAGGGCGCGATGGTGCTGTTCTCGGCGCTGACCTTCGTCAGTCTGCTGGAGCGGGGTGTGCCGTTCTGGCTGGCGTTTCTCATCAGCTTGGCGGCCATGGTGCTGATCGCCGTGGCGGTGGAACGGGTGGTGCTGCGGCCCTTGGTCAACCGGTCGCCGATCACACTCTTCATGGCCACCCTTGGCTTGTCCTACGTCATCGAAGGTTTCGCCCAGGCGCTGTGGGGTGCCCAGGTGCATGGCCTGGACTTGGGCATCAGCGATGAACCGCTGGAACTGGGCGGGATGTTGTTGTCGCAGTTCGACATTTTTGCCGCGTTGACGGCAGCGTTCCTGGTGCTGCTGTTGTCCTGGCTGTTCAACAAGACTCGGCTCGGGTTGTCGCTGCGAGCGGTGGCCGATGATCCCTTGGCGGCGCTGGCCGTGGGCATTCGTTTGCAGCTGGTCTGGGTGGTGGTGTGGTCGGTGGCGGGGTTTGTCGGGCTGGTTGCCGGCCTGCTCTGGGGCGCGCGCCTGGGCGTGCAGTTCTCGCTCTCGCTGGTGGTGCTCAAGGCCTTGCCGGTGCTGATCATCGGTGGCTTCACCTCCATCAGCGGGGCGATTGTCGGCGGCTTGATCATCGGTGCCTCGGAGAAACTGGCGGAGGTTTACCTCGGGCCCTTCATCGGCAGCGGCATCGAGAACTGGTTTCCCTACGTGCTGGCGCTGCTGTTCCTGTTGGTGCGGCCGGCGGGGTTGTTTGGCGAACGGGCCATCGAACGGGTTTAGGGGGCGCATCTATGTTCTATCGGGAAGCAGGCCAGTTCAGCACACGTTATGCCCAGGACCGTCGGGTCTACGCCCTGCGCCAGGACCGTCACGGGCTGGCCGCATTGCTGCTGTTTGCCTTCGTCGGGGTGCCTTGGCTAGGCAATGACTATTGGCTCAGCGCGATCCTGATTCCGTTCCTGGTGCGGTCCCTGGCCGGGTTGGGGCTCAATTTGCTCACCGGTTATGCCGGGCAGCTGTCCCTCGGTTCAGCGGCGTTCATGGCGGTGGGAGCCTTTGCCACCTACAACCTGGAAATACGGGTCGCTGGCTTGCCGTTGCTGGCCAGCATTGCCCTGGGCGGGTTGATGGCGGCACTGGTGGCGGTGCTGTTCGGCCTGCCGAGCCTGCGCATCAAGGGTTTTTACCTGCTGGTCTCGACGTTGGCGGCGCAGTTCTTCGTGACCTGGGCGCTGACCCGGTTCAGTTGGTTTTCCAATAACAGCGCCTCGGGTGTCATCAGCGCGCCGCGCCTGGATGTGTTCGGGGTGAACCTCGATGCGCCCGCTGGCCGCTATCTGTTGACCCTGACCGTGGTGGCGGCGCTGTTCTGGCTGGGCAAGAACCTGGTGCGCAGTGAGTTGGGGCGCAACTGGATGGCGGTGCGCGACATGGACACCGCCGCTGCGGTCATCGGCATTGCGTTGGCGAAAACCAAGCTGCTGGCGTTCGCCATCAGCGGCTTTTTCCTCGGGGTGGCCGGCGCGCTCTGGGCTTTCGCTTACCTGGGGACGGTAGAGCCCCACGGATTCGACCTCAATCGGTCGTTCCAGATCCTGTTCATCATCATTATCGGCGGCCTCGGCAGCCTGTTGGGCAACTTCCTCGGCGCGGCCTTTATCGTGCTGTTTCCGGTGCTGCTCTCGAACCTGGTATCGCTGCTGCCCGTTGGGCTGGTGGACGCCGGCCAGGTGGAGAACCTGCAGAAGATGATATTCGGCGCCCTGATCATCCTGTTCCTGATCAAAGAGCCAGAGGGCCTCGCGCGTCTTTGGCAGAGATTTCGCCAGCGCGCACGGCTGTGGCCGTTGCGCTACTGAGCGAACCGCACAACGCGGGTTTGCAGTTCCATTTTGTTGGCTTATTTATGGCTCCATAACAAGGAAATCCCGATGTTCAAACGATCATTCGCCAGCAGCCTGGCACTGGCCTTGAGCCTCACCGCCACGGCCTTTACCGTCCAAGCGGACAACGAACAATACTTCCCGCTGCAAAGCTATCGCGTCGGCCCTTATGCGGCTGGCGGCAGCGGTTTTTTTGGCGGCTTTATCGACTATCTCAAGTACGTCAACGCCAACGGCGGGGTGAACGGCGACAAGCTGACCTGGAGCGAGTGCGAGACCGAATACGTGGTGGAAAAAGGCGTCGAGTGCTACGAACGGCTGAAGAAAGGCTTGAACGGTGCGCCAGCGGCGGCCACCAACCCGCTGTCGGTGGGCATTGCCTACGCCACGCTGGAGCGCTCGACCGCCGACAAGCTGCCACTGATCACCATCAACCACGGTCGCACGGACTCCACCGATGGCAGCGTGTTTCCCTACGTCTTCCCATTGCAATTGATTCCGTACTCCGAGGTCTCGGCGATCATCAACTACATCGGCCAGCGCGCCGGCGGGTTGGACAAGCTCAAGGGCTTGAAGATCGTCACCCTGTATCACGGTTCGCCCTATGGCAAGGAAACCAACGAGGTCCTGCAAACCCTGGCCGACAAGTACGGCTTTGCGCTGACCTTGCTGGAGGTGCCGCACCCGGGCAACGAACAACAATCGCAGTGGCTGAATATCCGTCGGGAAAAACCCGATTGGGTGATCCTGCGCGGTTGGGGGGTGATGAACCCGGTGGCGCTGAAAACCGCGCAGAAAGTCGGGTTCCCGGCCGACCACATCATCGGCAATATCTGGAGCAACTCCGAAGATGACGCCGCGCCGGCCGGTGCCGCGGCCAAGGGCTTCATCGCCATCACCACGCACCCTTCGGGCACCGATTTCCCGGTGTTGCAGGGCATCAAGCAGCAGGTGGTGGACGCCGGCCATGGCGACCTGGCCGATCCCAAGCGTTTCGGCACCGTGTATTACAACCTCGGCGTGGTAAACGGCATTCTCAACGTAGAAGCGCTGCGCATTGCCCAGCAGAAATTCGGCCAGCAACCCCTGACGGGTGAGCAGGTGCGTTGGGGCTTCGAGCATCTCAAACTCGACGACGCCCGACTCAAGGAACTGGGGGCGTTGGGGCTGGTGCAGCCGTTGCAGTTGTCGTGCGCGGACCATGAGGGCGGTGGTGCGGTGCGTTTCCAGCAATGGGACGGTGGCCAGTGGAAGCTGATCAGTGACTGGGTGCAGGCCGACCGCGCCTTGTTGCGGCCGATCATCGAAGCCTCTTCGCACCAGTACGCCCGGGAAAAAGGCATTACCCCGCGTGATTGCAGCAAGGAATCCTGAGGCATCGCAGCGACCGGTCGCTCCCTCGCCACGAGATGCGGCCAGGCGTTCGAGCGGTGTGGATTTTTGCGGTGTGGCGAGCGGAGCTCTACAAAATTGACACGCCACCGAATCGCTTTTTGTGGCGAGGGAGCTTGCTCCCGCAGGGCTGCGCAGCGGCCCTCAAGCCAGTCACCGCGGTGTATCAGATGGATGTCATCCGCCTCAATGGGGGCGCTTCGCACCCAGCGGGAGCAAGCTCCCTCGCCACAAGGTGCGGCCAGGCGTTCGAGCGGTGTGGACTTTTGCGGTGTGGCGAGTGGAGCTCTACAAAATTGACACGCCACCGAATCGCTTTTTGTGGCGAGGGAGCTTGCTCCCGCTGGGCTGCGCAGCGGCCCTCAAGCCAGTCACCGCGGTGTATCAGATGGATGTCATCCGCCTCAATGGGGGCGCTTCGCACCCAGCGGGAGCAAGCTCCCTCGCCACAAAGGTGTGGGCGTCAGGTCGACAGGTTGATCACCCGGCCATCCCGGGTGTCCAGTGCCGGGCGGCGTCGATTGACCACCAACTCGCCAATCCTGATCAGCAATGTGCGGGTGACGTTGCGGCTCAGGCCCAGCAGGCTTGCGGTATGGACTTGATTGCGATTGGCGTATCGGTAGGCGGTGCGCAATAACTCGGCCTCGACCTTTTCATACACATCGCCATGCCCTTGCTCGAGCAGTTTCTCGAAGGCTTTCTGCAAGAGCGCCTCTGCACTTTGGGGGACGGATTCCGGCAGGTTGTCCTGGCGCTCGATGCGCAAGTTCGACAGGTGCAGGTCCTGCACACCAATCACTTTGTTACGGCAAATCAGCAGCGTGTGGTGAATGACGTTTTCCAGCTCGCGGATATTCCCCGGCCAGGAATAATCGAGCAACTTGCGCTGCGCCTGGGCATCCAGCGTCACCTCGCCGTGACCGAGCCTGTGGCTGTATTGCGTAATGAAATGGCGTATCAGCGGCAGAATGTCGCCAGGGCGTTCGCGCAGCGGCTTGAGCACCAGGCTGACCACGTTCAAACGGTAATAGAGGTCTTCGCGAAAATGCCCGGCATTGATGGCTCTTTCCAACTGTACGTTGGTGGCCGCCAACACACGTACATCGATCTTGATGCTTTTGCGCGAACCCAGCCGGACCACTTCGCGTTCCTGCAATACCCGCAGCAACTTGACCTGGATCGGCAACGGCAAATCCCCGATTTCATCAAGGAACAGGGTGCCGCCGTCCGCTTCCTCGAACCAGCCGGCCTTGGCTGTCAACGCGCCGGTAAAGGCGCCTTTTTCATGCCCGAACAGCTCGGCCTCCACCAGGCTCTCGGAAAACGCCCCGCAGTTGACCGCAACGAAGGGCTTGTGGCGACGGGCGCTGAGGTTGTGGACGTGGCGCGCCACCAGTTCCTTGCCGGTCCCGGTCTGGCCGATGATCAACACGCTGGCTTCACTGGGCGCGACTTGTTGCAGGTGAGCCAGCAAGGCGCGGGAGGTGGGGTCTTCGAAGACCTGGGCGGTGGCACGGATCGAGGGGGCCAGGCCGGGGGAGGGAGGTAGTGTTAGAAGCTGCATGACGGTGGCCCGTTAATGAGATTGCCGTGACTGAAGGTAGGTGAATGCCAACGTTCCTTGAAGGCAATACCGCGAAGCCATTGGGCTTAAGGCTTAATCTAAATGATCTAAAAAAATGATAATAAATAACTTTAAGTTATTTGCTTAGGCGACTGTGGGAGCAAGCCTCGCTCCCACAGGCTTGGCATTTATCCATCAATGCGGATATGCGGGGTCACGGACATCCCCACCCGCAGTTTCGCCGCGGCGGGTTGGTCGGGATCGATGCGAATGCGCACGGGCAAGCGCTGGACGATCTTGGTGAAGTTGCCGGTGGCGTTGTGCGGCGCAATGGCTGAATAGCTGACGCCGCTGGCAGGTCCCAGGCTTTGCACGGTGCCGAGCAGCGACTCGCCCGGCAACGCATCCACCGTGATGTCCACGGCCTGGCCCATCGCGACGCGCGCCAGTTGCGTCTCGCGGAAGTTGGCGGTGATGTAGACGGCGTCGAGCGGCACAATCGCCAGCAACGGTTGCCCGGTATTCACGAATGCGCCGATGCGCACGGATTTCCGTCCTATGGTGCCGGCGATCGGCGCCGTGATGCGGGTATAGGACAGCTTCAGTTCCTCGATGGCCTGCGTGGCTTGGGCATGGGCGAGGGTGGCCTGGGCTTTTTCCAGATCGGCCTTGAGGACATCCACTTGCTGCCGGGCCGCCTGCAAGCCCGCCTCGCTCCTGTCCCGGCGCGCCTGTTGGATGCTCAATTGCGCTTCGGCCTGTTGTCGCGCTTGCACGGTACCCGAGCCATCGTTGGCCAAATTGCGATACCGCGCTTGGTTGGCACTGGCCAGTTTCAGCGCCGCCTCGTCCGCGGCCACCGCCGCCTGAGCCTGGCGGATGGCGGTTTGCTGCCGGCTCAGGTGCGCTTGCAGGCTGGCGATGCTGGCCCGGGCACTGGCGACCTGGGCGTTGGCCGCGTTCACGGCGGCGACGAAATCACGGTCGTCCAGTGTCGCCAGCAAGTCGCCTTTCTCGACCCGCTGGTTGTCTTCGATCAACACCGTCTCGACCGTACCGGACACCTGCGGCGCGACTGTGGTGAAGTCCGCGTGGACATAAGCGTCGTCCGTTGACTGTGTCGATGCGCTGGATTCAGGGCGATTGACGTAGAGCACCCCGGCGGCTGCCACGGCGAGCAGAACGACACTGATGATCTGGGCTTTCTTCGATAAGGCCATGATGAATTACCCATGTGAGGATGAGGATGAGGCGGCCTGACTGGCAGGCGCCGGGATGTAGGTCAGTCGCAGCACGAGGGGAATCAGCAGCAGTGCCAGCAGGCCCAACGCGCGATAGGCATCGGCGATCGACAACACCAGCGACTGCTGGCTGACGATGCCCAGCAGTGCTGAGGGGGGCGGCGCCGAGGCCAGGGCATTGCTGGCCAGGGCCGCCTGGTCCAGCAACATTTCCCCATGGAAGCGGCCGCTCACGACCACGAGCTGTCCGACCAGGGCCGCACCGAACAACGACCCGAAGGCGCGCAGGGTATTGATGGTGCCGGACACATACGGGCCCTCGGCTGGCTGCACCACGCTGGTGATCAAAAACAGCATCGACACCACGGCCATCGGTTGTCCAAAGGCCTGTAGCGTTTGCGCCACGACGAACTGGTCGCGGTTCCAGTCGCTGGTCAATTGCGCGCCGCAAAGGCAGGCCAGGGCGATCAGGCATAATCCCAACGCGAACATGAAGCGCGCATCGACCCACTTCTGGTACAGCAGCAGCGCCACCAGTGCTCCCAGGAATAACTGCGGCAGCGCAACGATTAGCCCGATCGCGGCCATCTGCAACGGGCGATAGTCCTGCAGTGGCCCGAGGTAACTGGCCGGTAGCAACGAACCGGATAGCAGCACCACCAGCAGCGAGACGAACAGAATGCACCCCAGACCCAGGTTGCGACGCCCCAGGATCTGCATCTTGATGAACGGCGAGGGATGAAACCATTCGGTCAACAGGTAGATCGCCAGCAAGGCCAGGCCCGCGACCAGTGTCGAAGTGACCAGCGGTGAATGAAACCAATCCAGTCGAATGCCTTGATCCAGGGCGACGGTCAGCAAACCAAGCGCCGGGACACCGCAGGCCATGCCGGCCCAATTGGCCTGGCGAAAGCGTGGGAACTGGACCGGTTCACGTGGCAGCCCCCAGGCGATCAAGCCGGCCGCGATCAGGGCCAGAGGGACGATCTGCCAATACACCCAGCGCCAGTCCTGCAGTTGGTCCATCCAATGCCCCGCCAGCCAAATGGCCAGGTTGGGCGCGAAGGTCGCGGTCATCGCGTACATCGCCAGGCCGTACAACCGTATGGGGGGCGGCAGGAATTTCAGGGCCGCCATCATCAGCAACGGGATCGTCGTGCCGCTGGCGATGCCTTGCACGAAACGCAGGCCCAGGAGCAGATCGAGGTCATGGACGAAAGGCAGGAGCAGCGCCAGCGATGTACACGTGGCGAGCGTCCACAGCTCAAGGCGCCGGAGCGAGAGCGTCAGGGCAAACCACGCGGCAAAGGGCATGGCGATCAGCTCCCCGGCGCTATACGCGGTGGTGAGCCAGGACGCATCGTCCAAGCCAAAGCCCAGCGCGCCTCTCACGTCCGCCAGCGCCAACGCGCCAACGCGGGTGTTCAGCCCCGCCATCATGGCCGCCAGGAAAATCCCGGCCAGACCGACCAGCGGGCGTTTCGACGACGTGACCAAGGGGGCCGCGCGAGGTGCGACCGGGGCGGGCGGCAACGCGATGCTGTTCATGGATGCGGCTCCGGGCCCCAGCCGCCACCCAGGGACTTAAAGAGATTGACCACGGTCAGGGTGGCGTTGGTGGCGCTGGCATTGAGGCTGGTCTGGCTGGCGAGCAGGTTCAGTTGCGCCGTGAGAACGCTCAGGTAATCGGCGGCACCCTGCTGATAGCCGCGTTCGGCCGCGTGCAATGCTTGCCGGTTCTGTTCATACGAAACCAGCAGTTCGTCGTGTTGGCGCTGTTGCGCGGCCCAGGCATCCAAGGCGTCGTCCACTTCGTGCCAGGCGCGCAATACGGTTTGCCGATAGGCGAGGGCGGCGGTCTTTTGCCGTGATTCGTTCAAGGCCAGGCGCTGTACCAAGCGACCGCCCTGGAAGATCGGAAGGTAAACCGTTGGCCCGACGGAAAAGAAGCGCGCGTCCCAATTGGCCAGGTCGCCGCTGTCGAAGGCTTCCACACCGATTCGTCCTTTCAGGCCGATACGTGGGTAGAAGTCGGCCTTGGCCACGCCGATGGCCGCGGTCGCGGCGTGGAGCTGCGCTTCGGCGCGCCGGATGTCGGGACGTCGCTGGGCCAGTTCAGACGGCACCCCGACCGGCACTTGAGTGGGCAGCGAAGGCAGGGGCATGGCTTGGCGCAGCTGTGCATCGAGGGTGCGAGGTGGTTCGCCCATCAACAGCGCAAGGGCATTCATCTGGGCATTGCGACGCTGGGCCAGTTCGGGAAGCATGGCCTTGATCGTCGCCAACTGCGCGCGTGCGGAGGCGGTTTCGAAGCGTGTCGCCACGCCATTTCGCTCGCGGCTTTCCGCCAGGCCCAGGGTGCGTTCGGCGATCGTCAGGTTCTGTTGGGCGATGTCCAGTTGCGCCTGGGTGCCACGCAGTTGCAGGTAGGTCCGTGCCACTTCGGCGGACAGCGCCACCCGAGCGGCTTCGCGATCAAACACCGTCGCCTCCAGCGTCGCCGCCGCACCTTCGCGCGCGCGGCGGGCCCGGCCCCACAGGTCGATTTCCCAACTGGCATCGAAACCCATTTGCCAGAAATTGCTGGGGGCCGTCGGGGCGCCCAGCGCGGCGAACTTGCCATGTTCACTGAGCGCCTCCCGGGCGTAACTGGCATTGGCGCCGACGCTGGGCAGCAATCGGGAAGCGGTAATCCCCAGTTGCGCCCGGCTTTGATCGATGCGTTCGGCGGCCATCTGCAAATCAAGGTTGCCGGCCTGCGCACGGGATTGCAGTTGGGCGAGCAGCGGGTCGTTGAACAGTTGCCACCATTGGCTGGGAACGGCGGCGGGGAGCAGGGAGGCGTCGCGTCCATGCTCGGGGCGGGGCGTCAGTTGCGCGGCGCCAAGTTCGTTCTTGGGTTCCATGAAATCGGGGCCTACCGCACAGCCGGTGAGGGCGAGTGTCGTGAGCACGACCATGGGTGGCAAGCGGCGTTGTAGTCGTTCGAAAAAAGCCGACATGGGCAGTTCCCCACAGGGTTGCAGCGCAGCTGCGCGAGCATGCGCCTGGGCTCGATCGATCCTGGATAGCGAGTCGTCCGCTGTGGGGTCATGGTATTGAGCGGTTGCGGCGAGGGCACTTCTACATCGGTACAGCCAGGACATACCTCGGTGGGGGGGTATGCATACTAGGGTATGTGTTTGGGCCAGTAAGGGCGGTTGTCCCCTACATAACCGGCCTGGTTCGGGGTGACCGCGTTTCTTCTAGGGGAGCGGAGTACGGGGTCTATCCGCGATTCAGCATTGTGGCCAAAGGCCCGCAAAAAGCCTGAAACATGATGGCACCTTTGAATAAATGATCTACACCTATGACAAGGGATTGCATTGCCAAGGTCGGCATGCGGCTGGTCGATCGATCACCGCGCGAAGTCTTCGCCATATTCCCTCGATAGCGTTCGCATTCGGCTAACAGAGCCAGGTTTGAGCGTGCCCACTTTTTGGGTGCCAAGGAGGTGTGTCACTTCATTGAGCGTGGACCGTGGACCGTGAACAAGCTTGGGCATTGTGCCGAAGCCTGATAACAGAAGGAGACCCTGCGCATCGCTCAGCAATTCGATGGGACGTCAGGCGTCTCTCTATAAGGAGATATCGATGAAGCAGCCTCAAGGAAAGATCATTGCGTGGCTGGCCCTGACGGGGGCCTTGTCCACCGCTAGCGTCCATGCCGGAGTCTTCCCCGATTTCGGCTACGCCCCGCCCAAGAGTGAATACGCCGGAGCGCCATTCCAGCTCAGCCAGGATTATCCGACGGTGGCCCCGGGCGCATCCTCGGTACCGGCATTCTTCCAACATTTGCCCAAGTCATTCTCCAATGACTTTGAAACCTGGCGCCCGTACATGGAGGAAGTGAAAAAATACTGCTTGGAAGGCAATACTGAAATCGGCTGGAAAGTACAAAAGAACAAGATTCGCCAGTGGTATCACATGCCTTGGCAGCATTACGGCCCCAACGGTCGTGAAGGCATCAGCGGGCTGACCAAGGAGGCACCGATTCAGCCCGGGCAACTGGCAAGTACGCAGACCGGCAGCGGGCAGACCTACGCGGTGGGTATCTATAACGACATAGGCGCCTACACCATCGGCCAGGTCTGGAAAGACCCCGATAATCCAGACCCAAGCCAAACCTCGAAACCCAAGAGCTTTGCCAACGGCACGGTGGTCTGCAAGGCGCTGTTCGCCGATATAGACGTCAAGACGGTGCCGTTCCTTGCAAACCCATTGCTCTGGAACGCCTACACCACCGAAACCTTTACCTCGACCAACCGGTCCGTCACCAAGGTAGCGCTGATTCAGATGGACATTGCCGTGCGCGACACCCGCGTGAGCGATACCGGCTGGTTGTTCGGCACGTTCCAATACAATGGCGCCATGACCGGCAAGGCGAACTGGAACAACCTGGTGCCGGTGGGGATCATGTGGGGCAATGATCCCCAGGAAATCGGCAATGACTATACCAACCCCAAACCGGTGGTCACCAAGATCAACCCGGCCCTGAAACAGACCGCAATCAACGCCAACACCCAAGAGCTGCCACCGACTCACCTGGGTTGGAACGGACGACTCAATGGGCCGGTGGACAACCCCCAGGCGTCCTGCCTGAGTTGCCACATGACCGCCGAGTACCAGCAATTGGCGATCATGAACCCGACGTTCCAGGCCAACCCGCCACCTGTGGGAGGCGATGAGTGGATGAAATGGTTCCAGAACATTCCGGCCGGTCAACCGTTCAGCCCGGGCACGCAAAGCACGGACTACAGCCTGCAACTGTCTGGCGCCCTGGCCAACTTCTACGACTGGAAGTGCAACCACAGCGGCGTCTATGCAGATGGCGTCAATGCCTGCGCCAAGCTCCAGACGCTCAAGTTGATCAAGGCGAGCAACGCGCCTGAGGAACAAGTGCACAAAGTGCAACGCAGCCCTGAACTGGAAGAGCTCGAGTAGCATGCTCCCGGCCTCGGACAAGCGCCGAGGCCGGGTCAAATCTGCATTCCCCTGTGGGAGCGAGCTTGCTCGCGATAGCGGTGGCTCAGTCACATGTATGTTGGGCCTGCCGGCCTCTTCGCGAGCAAGCTCGCTCCCACAGGGGCTCAAAACCAGGCGGATACCTACGCCATCGGCGGTAATCGCCGCTTGACCGGTGTTTTCTTGACGATGGCGGTATTGGTCTCGGCATGGACATTGAGCTTGTCCAGCAAGGTATCGAGCTGTTCCATCGAGCGCACGTGCAGGCGCGCGATGAAGCAGTCATCGCCGGTGACCTTGTCGCATTCGGTAAATTCAGCGATGGCCTGGATCTGCCGCTCCACTTCCTGCAACTGTCCCGGCAGCGGGCGGATACGCACGATGGCCTGGAGTTGATACCCAAAGCACTTGGGGTCCACCTCGACGGTGTAGCCCCTGAGCACGCCACGTTCCTCGAGCCGACGAAGGCGCTCGGCGACACTGGGGGAGGACAGGCCGCTGAGGTTGGCCAAGGCCTTGAGCGAGCGTCGGGAATCTTCCATCAGGGCACTGATGAGGATCTGGTCAATGTCGTCAGTCATTTTCAGCTCCGTTAGGCAAATGCGGGAAGTTGCCTTGATAAAAAAGGTCGAAACGCAGTTTAGCCTTTTTCAATCCATGGAGAAGGCCCCGGTCTGCTCGGCATACTGTGCCCACTTGCTGAAGGAGCCTGAAGATGGACAAGACCTTACGCCGCGGTTCGCTGGAAATGACCGCCGCCATGCTGATTTCCGGAACCATCGGTTGGTTCGTACTGGTTTCCGGCCTGCCTGTACTGGATGTCGTGTTCTGGCGCTGCGTGTTCGGCGCCGTGACCTTGTTGTTGATCTGCGCCGGCGTTGGCTTTTTGCGCCCCGGCATCCTCACCCGTACCACGTTCCTGCTGGCGGTGCTCAGTGGCGTGGCGATCGTCGGTAACTGGGTGTTGTTGTTTGCCTCTTACTCCCGTGCGTCGATAGCCATCGGCACGGCGGTGTACAACGTCCAGCCGTTCATGCTGGTAGGGCTGGCGGCGTTGTTCCTGGGGGAGAAAATTACCGCGCAAAAACTGTTCTGGCTGGCGGTGTCGTTTCTCGGAATGCTGGCCATCGTCAGTGCCCATGGTGAGCAGGGGCAGGGCGGCGGAGACTATCTGCTGGGCATCGCATTGGCACTGGGGGCCGCGTTGCTGTACGCCATCGCGGCCTTGATCATCAAGCGCCTGACCGGCACGCCACCCCATCTGATCGCGCTGATCCAGGTCAGCACCGGCGTGTTGCTGTTGGCACCCTGGGCGAACTTCTCGGCGTTGCCGCAACACGTCCAGGCCTGGGCCAGCCTGTTGACCTTGGGCATGGTGCACACCGGCGTGATGTACGTGCTGCTGTACAGCGCCATTCAGCGGTTGCCGACCGCACTGACCGGAGCGCTGTCGTTCATTTATCCGATCGCGGCGATCTTCGTCGACTGGTTCGCCTTCGGCCATCGCCTCGAACCGCTGCAATGGCTGGGGGTGGCGGCGATCCTGCTGGCGGCCGCTGGCATGCAACAGGGCTGGGGTATCAAGTGGCGTCGTCCAGCCCTGTCGTAGCCCACCGTTTGGGCGTGATCAGAAGATGTAGTCCGTGGTCAGGAAGTTAGAGTCCCGCTCACGGATGATGTCGCTGATCAACGCCTTGTTGTTTTCCTGGAACTTGGTTGCCACCAGCGTGCGAATGGAAAAGGTGCGCAGCGCATCGTGGACGGACAAGGTGCCCTCGGCCGAGTTCTTCCGGCCATTGAACGGGAACGTGTCCGGACCACGCTGGCACTGGGCGTTGATGTTGATGCGCCCGACCTGGTTGGCGAAGATGTCCACCAGCTTGCCGACTTGTGCCGGGTTAGTGCCGAAGATGCTGAGCTGCTGGCCGAAATCGGACTCCAGCACGTAATCGACCACGGTATTGAGGTCGCGGTACGGCACGATGGGCACGACGGGGCCGATCTGTTCTTCGTGGTAGACCCGCATCGCCGTGTTCCCCGGGTACCGCACCGCCGGAGAGAAAAACGAGCTTCGCGATTCGCCACCGTGGGCATTCTTCACTTCGGCACCTTTGGCAACCGCATCGGCGACCAGCGCATGCAGGTAATCGACCTTGCCCGCTTCGGGCAATGGCGTCAGCGCCACACCGTCTTCCCAGGGCATGCCGGGTTTGAGGCTGGCGAGCTTGGCGTTGAATTTCTCGATGAATGCGGGTGCCACGTCTTCATGGACAAACAGGATTTTCAGCGCCGTGCAGCGCTGGCCGTTGAAGGACAGCGAGCCGGTCAATGCCTCGCTGACGGCATTGTCCAAGTCCACGTCCGGCAGTACCAGCCCCGGGTTCTTCGCATCCAGCCCCAGGGCGGCACGCAGGCGGTGCGGACGGGGGTGGAGTTTCTTCAGGTCACTGGCCGCCTTGTTGGTGCCGATGAAGGCGAAGATATCGATCTTGCCGCTGGCCATCAGCGCGCTGACGGTTTCCCGGCCGCTGCCGTAGATCACGTTGATCACGCCCGCCGGGAAGCTGTCACGGAAGGCTTCCAGCAGGGGGCGCACCAGCAGGACGCCGAGCTTGGCCGGCTTGAACACCACGGTGTTGCCCATGATCAAGGCCGGAATCAGTGTGGTGAAGGTTTCGTTCAGCGGATAGTTGTAGGGCCCCATGCATAACGCCACGCCCAGGGGCACGCGGCGGATCTGCCCGAGGGTGTCCTGTTCCAGCTCGAAGCGGCTGGAGCGACGGTCCAGTTCCTTGAGGGCGTTGATGGTGTCGACGATATAATCGCAGGTGCGGTCGAATTCCTT
The DNA here is from genome assembly GCF_023701885.1 of Pseudomonas sp. CG7. NCBI lineage: Bacteria > Pseudomonadati > Pseudomonadota > Gammaproteobacteria > Pseudomonadales > Pseudomonadaceae > Pseudomonas > Pseudomonas sp. CG7. The sequence goes on from NZ_JABAEE010000067.1 coordinate 16,324, forward strand.
CTGGGAATCCTTGAGGTTCTTGCCGATCTCCCACATCAGCAACTTGACCACGGCCTCGCGCTGCTCGCGCATGCGCGCCAGGAAGGTTTCCACGTGGCGGATACGCTCGGCGACGCGCATCGTCGGCCACTGGCCTTGGCCGCGATCGTAAGCCCGGACCGCCGCGTCCAGGGCCGTGAGGGCGGTCTCGGCGTCCAGCAGTGGCGTGCTGCCGAGGATCACTTGCTCATCGCCCAGCTCGCCGGTCAGGTAGACGGGGCTGCGGCCGACGGCCAGCGGCCCTTGCCAGGCTTTCAGGACGCCGTCGACCAGGTATTCGCGCTGCTCGATCCGGCCTTCGAGGCGGTAGGCGTCGGGGATGTCGGCGGCACTGGGGAACAGGTTGGCGAGGAAGGGGGCTGTGGTCATGTCGTTACTCCATCAATGAAATGAGCCAGGGTCGGACGGCTTGCAGGGATAAAACGCTTTTAGCGTTATACGCCCTAATGGAGGTGTTTTTTAAGTGGCGGCAGATTGCTCGCGCCGGGCTACGTTGTAGGAGCTGACGAGCGCAGCGAGGCTGCGATCTTTTCCCAGGCGCTTGAATCTCAAGCGAAGATCAAAAGATCGCAGCCTCGCTGCGCTCGACAGCTCCTACAGGCCAATCGGCGATTGGAATATCGATAACTCACCAACGCATCCGCACCCCCATGCTGGTAATGATGCCATTGAGGTCGTTGTCATCGACGTCGCTGCTGTAATCGGCGCTGACATACAGGCTGACCGCCGGCGTAACCCGAGCCACCAGCCCCAGGCCGACTTCGACGGTGGAGGATTTTCGGCTGCTGCTGATCTTGTCGACCTTGTCCAGGGATACGGTACCGGCGCTCTGGACGGTGTGCCACAGGTTGGTTCGAACGTAAGGTTCCACGCCGAGACCGTTGACTTGATAGGTCCCTTTCAGCCGTGCGCCAACACGGCCACTCCAACTGCTCAGTTCATCGCCGGAGCCGCTTTCGGCGTTCGACGTGTTCAGGGTGACGCGCTGGTTGATCAGTTGTGCCTGGGGTTCGACCACCCAGTGGGTGCTGATCCCGATAGGAAAACCACCTTCGACCGACAGCGTCATTGCATGGCCTTGGGCGGCCTGGCGCTGGCCTTGTTCGGTGCGGCTGTAGCCATTGACCCGACCGCCGCTGGCGCTCAGGTCGACGTGCCAGCCCGCCGGGCCGGTCAGGCTCCAATAGGCGCCGAGGCTCGAACCTTTCAGGTTGAGGGCATCTGTGGCCGGTTCGGCCTGTGCGGGCATCACCAGCAGGCCGCCGCCGGTCGAAATGATCTGGTTTTGTCCGCTGATCAGCCCCATGCGCTGGGTATGGCCGCTGTCGTTTCGCAAGGTGAACAGGGCGGGGCTCTTACCGGAAGTCGGCTCGCTTGCAAAGTGTGCGGCATCGAGGTGGGTAGACGGTGCTCGGCCATACCAGGGCTGCGTCGTCTCCTCGGCAGGCCAGGCCTGTACCTCCATGGATGAAAGCAGCAGCAACGACGTCGAGACGGTATGAAAAGTAGTGGAGAGTTCTTGCGGACGGTGGGAGGTTTTCATGGTGGCCTGCCTTGCAATCGCATGCGTTTCTCGCTTTTTTGGCGTCTCTCCTACCCCGAATGAGGGGCGACCGAATGGATTGGGGCAAGCCTCTGGCGGCCCGTCTCGGCGGGTTCCAGAGGCCTGCCCCTGACTGTGTTTCCGGGGGTAGTACGGTGTAGTCAAGAAGACTGATGGCGGTGCGTCAAGAAAATGAACGACGAATGGCAAGATGAAATCAGCGTCAATAACACGCTGATTTCAATTGAGTATTAAGGTGGTTGTTTCGGCGTCAAAGCTCCGTCGCGGGCGCCTGTCTAACAGGTCTACGCGCAAAAAGACTGAGGGAAGGCCCGTTCTACAAGTGCACTTCCACCGAAAGGGGCAGGTGGTCGCTCAGGTGGGTCCAGGGTTTGTTGCCCAGTATTTGCGGGGAATGGCTGGTGGCGTTGCGCAGGTAGACGCGGTCCAGGCGCAACAGCGGGAAGCGAGCCGGGTAAGTCCTGGCGGGACGGCCGAGGTGGTGCTCGAAGGCTTCGTGCAGGTAACCACGGCGGGCGAGGGCGAGGTTGCCGCGCAGTTGCCAGTCGTTGAAGTCACCGGCGATGATCACCGGCGCATCCTCGGGCAGTGAGTCGAGCAGTTGGCAGAGCAGTTTGAGTTGCAATTGGCGATGGCTTTCCAACAGGCTCAAATGCACACAGATGCCGTGGACCTCGGCGTGGCCCGGCACATCCAGCACGCAATGCAATAACCCGCGCCGCTCCGGGCCGGTGATGGACACGTCGAGATTGCGGAACTGGCGGATCGGGTATTTGGAGAGCAGGGCATTGCCATGGTGGCCATCGGGGTAGACCGCATTACGGCCGTAGGCGAAGTCGCTCCACATGCTGTCGGCGAGGAATTCGTACTGGGACGTCTGGGGCCAGTTGTCGTAGCGTGACGCGTGGCGGTCATGTTCGCCCAGTACCTCTTGCAGGAACACCAGGTCGGCACCGGTACTGCGCACCGCTTCGCGCAATTCGGGCAGGATGAAGCGCCGGTTGAGGGCGGTGAAGCCCTTGTGGGTGTTGACCGTCAGGACCCGCAGCCGATGAACCGTCGCAGGCGCGTCCGATGGCATGGGTTCGACGGCTCGCGAATCGGGGTCTTGAGTCACGTTCGCTCCTGAATCAGACGTACTTGTTCATGCGACTGACCCAAGGCACCGGCAGTTCCGGATTTTTCATATCCTTGCTGATCGCCATCGCGAGCAAGCTCGCTCCCACAGTTTTTTCTGCTGTTCACTCCTGATCATTCCAATCAACACACCGCTCTTGTGGCGAGGGAGCTTGCTCCCGCCGGAGGCTGCGATCTTTTGATCTTTCGCTTTGGACTCAATTGCTAGGGGCAAGATCGCAGCCTCGTTGCACTCGACAGCTCCTACGCAGCCGAGCGGGAGCAAGCTCCCTCGCCACAAAAGCGTTCAAGCCATCACGCCCAGCGGTAAACACTGTGGGAGCGAGCCTGCTCGCGATAGCGGTGTGTCTGAATCACCGTCACCCGCGAACAAACCCGCTTTCACAGGTGTGTGTTCAGATAAAGACAATCTCATACGGCAAACCCATCCGGTCAAGGATGACCCTGGGCAACAGTGGGGCGATGCCGCTCGCCGGTTCGCCGCTGAGTTGGCTGACGTAGGCGTGCATGGCGTGACGCTTGCGGGCGGTGGTCCAGACGTCGAGGCGCAGCTTGCGAGCCCGGTGCCAGGGGATTTTATTCTGCTCGCGGACCGGCCAGTGCCAGGCCCACACCGGCAGTTCGTTGAACGCCACCCCGATCCTGTCGGCGGCCAAGGCTCCGGCGCGCCCTACTGTGTCGTGGTCGCTGTCGCCGTCCTGGCGCCAGGTGCTGAACACCACGTCGCCGGGGCGAAGGTGTCGCGCAATGAAGGTGGCCAGTTCAGCTTCGTGTTCCACGAGGTCTTTTTCCGGAAAACCGCCGCGTACCCATTGCAGGCCATGGGCGTCGATGCCCAGGCGGTGCAGGGCGTCGACGCTTTCCTGGGGATGAGGGCGGTGCGTACGCAGGCGCTCGTCGGTCCACAACGGTGAACCGGGGTGGGCCAGGGCGCCATCGGTGACCGAAACCAGCAACATGGGCTGTTCGAGGTTGCTCAGCAATTGCAGCAAGCCGCCACAGGCCCCTACCTCATCGCCCGGGTGCGGGGCGAGAATGACGGCGCGGGCACCGGCGGGAATGAGCGTCTGGGTACTGATGATCGGAATATCGGCCAGTTGCGCAGCACTGTTCCAGATTTGCGGGTGCTGCCGGCCAGGCAGGCGAGAGGCGGGCTTCATAAGCGACATCCTTGTTGGTGTTCGATCTTTCAGTCATGCACCGGGCCTACTGTCCGGTGGCACCGATGTGAGCATGGCTGTGATTCACGGCGCTCCGAATCCTGGAGACTACCACGGGGGAAGTATTGACCATGTCAGCCCATTCGTCTCGTGACATGTGTATCTGAACTGGTTTTTTTTCGGCTAACTGGACGATTTGAAGGGAAAAACCGCATCCTTGCGGCCCCATGAGGTTAACTGCGAATCGTTCAATCCTCTTCTTCGCGTTGCAGCTCGAACAGCAGCAGCGAGCGTCCGGTGACGGAATACTCGGATTCGAAATCGAAGCGCTCCTGTCCACGAACGTTGGGCTGGTTGGTGTCGACCATGCAAGTCCAGAAACTGCCTTCGGGGACTTCCGGCAAGCGGAAGTTGACGATGTCATGGTGTGCGTTGACCACCAGCAGCAGCGTCGCATCGCCACCCTTGCGCCGAATGCCGGTTTCCTGGGCGCGGCCATCCATCAGCATGCCCAGGCAGCGGCCATGGCTGTCCTGCCACTGCTCGATGGTCATTTCGCTGCCGTCCGGGGCCAACCAGGTCACGTCCTTGACGCCGATGTCCTCGTTGTAGTTGCCCACCAGGAAGCGTCCACGACGCAGGATCGGGTAGGTCAGGCGCAACTTGATCAGGCGCTTGACGAATTTGAGCAGCGCCGCGCCATCCTCGCTCAGGTCCCAATTGACCCAGCCGATCTCGCTGTCCTGGCAATAGGCATTATTGTTGCCGTGCTGGGTACGGGCGAACTCGTCGCCAGCGACGATCATCGGCGTGCCTTGGGCCAGCAGCAGGGTGGCGAAGAAGTTGCGCATCTGCCGATGGCGCAGCGTGTTGATCTCAGGGTCATCCGTCGGACCTTCGACGCCATGGTTCCAGGACAGATTGTTATTGCTGCCGTCCTGGTTGTTTTCGTCGTTGGCTTCGTTGTGCTTGTCGTTGTACGACACCAGGTCATGCAAGGTGAAGCCGTCGTGAGCAGTGACAAAGTTCACCGAGGCGTACGGGCGTCGGCCACGCTGGTTGAACATCTCGCCCGAAGCGGTCATTCGGCTGGCGAAGTCGGCGAGCTGGCCGTCGTCACCTTTCCAGAACGCCCGTACCGTATCGCGGAACTTGTCGTTCCACTCGACCCAGCCCGGCGGGAAGCGTCCTACCTGATAGCCCCCCGGGCCGCAGTCCCAAGGCTCGGCGATCATTTTCACCTGGCGCAGTACCGGGTCCTGGCGGCAGGCGACGAGGAAACTGTGGCGCTCGTCGAAGCCATCATGGTAGCGGCCCAAGATCGTCGCCAGGTCGAAGCGGAAGCCATCGACATGCATTTCCGTGGCCCAGTAACGCAGGGAGTCGGTGACCATCTGCAGCACGCAAGGATGGCTCAGGTCCAAGGTGTTGCCGGTGCCGGAGTCGTTGATGTAGTAGCGTTTGTCGTCGGGCATCAGCCGGTAGTACGAGGCGTTATCGATGCCGCGCATGGACAGGGTGGGCCCCTGTTCGTTGCCCTCGGCGGTGTGGTTGTAGACCACGTCGAGGATGACTTCCAGGTTGGCCTCGTGCAGGTGGGCGACCATTTCCTTGAATTCGGCGATCTTGCCACTGGCCAGGTAGCGCGGGTCGGGCGCGAAGAAGGCAATGCTGTTATAGCCCCAGTAGTTGGTCATGCCTTTGTGCAGCAAATGCTGGTCGTTGACGAAGGCATGGATGGGCAGTAGCTCCACCGAGGAAACCCCGAGCTTGCGGATATGCTCCAGCACATCGTCGACCATCACCCCGGCGAAGGTACCGCGCACGTTTTCAGGCACCGAAGGATGACGCATGGTGAGGCCACGCACATGGGTTTCATACAGGATGGTCTTGTCCCAAGGCACGCTGACGCGATGGTCGTGGCCCCAGGTGTGTGCGGGGTCGATGACTTTACATTTGGGAACGAACGGGGCGCTGTCACGCTCATCGAAACTGAGGTCGCCATCGGGGTGGCCGATGGTATAGCCGAACAACGCTTCGGACCACTTCAATTGACCGACCAGTTGCTTGGCGTAGGGGTCGATCAGCAACTTGTTCGGGTTGAAGCGGTGGCCGTTCGCCGGGTCGTACGGGCCGTAGACCCGGTAGCCATAAATCAATCCCGGATGGGCATCCGGCAGATAGCCGTGGTAGATCTCGTCGGTGTATTCCGGCAGTTCGATGCGTTCGAGTTCGACTTCGCCGGCATCGTCGAAAATGCACAGTTCAACCTTGGTGGCGTTGGCTGAAAACAGCGCGAAATTGACCCCGAGGCCATCCCAGGTTGCACCCAGTGGAAAAGGCAGCCCTTCACGAATCCGCGAAGCCTCGATAATGGGCGGCGGCGTGGTTTTGTTTGGACGGGTCATAGTTGCTCCTGCAAAAAACAGACAGATACAGCGATGCGATTCATTAGAGCGGGGTAGGTTCCACCCTTCACCTGTGGCGAGGGGATTTATCCCCGCTGGGCTGCGCAGCAGCCCCAAATATTCAGCGTTAATGTCACAGGCTGATCGGGTTCACTCGTTTGGGCGCGCTGCGCACGCCAGCGGGGATGAATCCCCTCGCCACATGCAAACCCCTTTGGCACGAAGAAATGATTGCCCGAGACCGATGACGCAGGAGAAATCAAACCGCCGGCGGCTTGCGCGGTGCCCGCGGCTTCTTGTCGGCTGCCTTGTTCACGGGGGGCACTGTCGCTGCAGTCGCCGCGGAAGGCTTGGCCGCTGGCTGGACCTTGGGCGTGGTGTTCTTTGCGGCAGTCTTGGCCGTGGTGCTCGTGGCGGTAGCGGGTTTGGCGCCGTCGGTCTTGCTGGCCGCCGATTTGCTCGCGGCCTTGGGTGGCTTGCTCGGCGCCAGCGCTTCGGCTTCGGCGAGCTTGCGCGCCATCTCCCAGTGGCGTTTTTCCTGCCCGGTGGGCTTACCCTCGGACTCCCAGATCTGATAGGCGAATTCACGAATGCGTTTATCGTCGGTACTCATCGCAGTGCTCCTGATTCAACTCAAGATTGGATAAAGACATTGACCGGGAAATTCCCCAGCGCGGCGCTGATCAGCAGCTCCCTTTGGGGTGTGACTGTTGCGCTTGAAAAAACTCCCTTCAGTTTTTCATCCTTGGCGGCGAACGGTAACGACACGCGGGTATCGCCCCAATCCGACGCAACCACCAGCGGCACGGCACTGTTTTCCAGCAAATGCGCCACATGGACAGGTACGACAATGATCGCTCGCTGCTGCGAGTCCTCCCGCATGAAAGCCAGCACCCGGTGGGCCTGCTCGCCGAGTACTTCCAACGGCTGGTAGCGGCCCTGGCGCCATAGCTGCGGGTACTCGGCCCGCATGGCCAACGTCCTGGCGATCAATGCCTGCTTGATCCGGCCGTCACGCCAATCCCGTACCAGCGCGGCCGGCGTGTTGTCGGCGTGCATTGCCTCGCGGCGCGCCTGGAAATCCACCGGGCGGCGGTTGTCCGGGTCCACCAGGCTGAAATCCCAGAACTCGTTGCCTTGGTACAGGTCCGGCACGCCGGGTACGGTCATGCGCAGCAAAGTTTGCGCCAGGCTGTTGAGCGCACCCGCCGGCGCCATGGCGTGGACCGCCTCGGCAATGGCGCTGCGCAAGGGCAGCCCCTCATCGCCCAGCAGCAAGCGTTCGAGGAACATCTGGGTGGCTTGTTCATAAGCATCGTTGACCGCCGCCCAGCTGCTTTGCAGCTTGGCTTCGCGCAGGGCCTTGCGTTGCCATTGCCATAGGCGCTCGTTGTATTCGGCCAGTGCCTTGTGGTCTTGGAGGTCGAGGTCCAGCGGCCAGCTGCCGAGCAACGCTTGGTAGAGGATCAGTTCATCACCGGCCGAGGGCGCAGACGGGTCGCTGTGCAGCGAAGGCGAGAGGATGCGCCATTGTTCGACGCAGGTGGCGTACCAATCGGCGCGCTCGCTGAGCACGGCCAGTCTGGCGCGGGTGTCTTCGCCGCGCTTGTGGTCGTGGGTGGCGGTGGTGATCAGGTTGTCGGGAAAATGTTCGAGTCGCTCGAGGCATGCCTGGTGGAATTCTTGCACCGGGGCGCTGAAGCGCTCGGTGTTATAGCCGACGTCATTGCGCGACAGCAGCACCGCCGAGCGATAGAGCGCGGTGTCCTCCACGGCTTTGGCGGCCGCCGGCGAAGTCAGTTGCTGGAAGCGCACGCAGGCGTGACGCAGGCGTTTACGCTGGCTGCCCCGCGGACGTTGCCGCCAGGGCATTCCACCGAGCCAGCCGGCCAGGCAATCGAGCACCGGCCAATCGGCTTCGCTGAGTATTTGCCGGGCACCTTCCAGGGCTTGGTTGAAAAACACTTCGTCTTCGGCGGAGCGCCCCATGGGCGTGATGTAGGTGCGGTATACCGGGAAATGCACGATCAACGCCTGCAAGGCCCGCCGAATCGCGCCGAGGGTCAGGTCGCGGGTCATCACATCGTCCCGGGCCACTTGCAGCAGGGCCTGGGCGACACTTTCAAAATCCCCGGCCAAGGAACCATTGAGAATCTGTTGGCGAGCCAGGCGGGCTTCTTCAATGAAATGTGCCGGCCGCTCGCTGTGCCGGCTCCAGAATTCAGCGAGGGGGGAGGCACCGGCCGGGTCGTGCTGCAGCAGCGAGACCTGGTTCATGAACTCGTAGCCGGTACTGCCATCGATGTTCCAATCCCGGCGCAAGGTCTCGCCATCGCCGAGGATTTTCTCGACGAAGATCGGCAGGTGCCGCGACGGCGACAACGAGTCAAGACGCCTGCGTAATTTGCGGCAGTAACCGCGAGGGTCTGCGAGACCGTCGATATGATCGATCCGCAGCCCATCCACCAAATCTTCGCCGATCAGTTCGAAAATCTTGGCATGGGTGGCTTCGAATACGGCCGGACGCTCGACCCGCAGCCCGCCCAGTTCGTTGACATCGAAAAAACGCCGCCAATTGATGTCGTCCGCTGCGGTGCGCCAGCTGGCGAGCCGGTAGCTCTGGCGCTCCAGCAACTGATGCAGGCGCTCGAAACCCTGGGGCTGGGTGGAGTCGTAGGCGCCCAGGTTGTCCTCAATGGCGGCAAGGATGCCGGCGTGTGCCGCCAGGTCCTGCAACTCTGCTTGCAGCGGGCGGGCGAGGGTGTGGGCATCGCTCTGGTAATTCAATGTAGTGAAGCGCTCGGCCAGGGCCTTGAGCGGTTCGGCCTGTTCGGCGGGCAGGGTTTCGGCGGGCTTGAGCAGCTCGCCGTAGTGCATCGGGCAAATCGGGAAGCGGGGTTCGTAATGCTCGACATAGAAGCTGCCCTGGGCGGAATCGAAGCGCAGTTGCAGGGTGCCTTCCTGCAAGGTCACGCCGTAGTCGCTGCCCAGGAACGGTAGCAACAACTGGCCTTCCATCAGCGGGTCCGGGGAATGCCACTGGATGTCGAAAAACTCGCCGTAGGGGCTCAGGCGTCCCCATTCCAGCAGATCCAGCCACCAGGGATTGTCATTGCCGCCGACGGCCATGTGATTGGACACGATGTCGAGGATCAAGCCCATCCGGTGCTCGCGCAACGTTGCAACCAAGCGCTTGAGCGCGGCTTCGCCACCCAGTTCGGGATTGACCAGGGTCGGGTCGACAACGTCGTAGCCGTGCATGGCGCCGGCCCGGGCCTTGAGCAGCGGCGAAGCATAAATATGGCTGATGCCCAGCGAGGCGAAGTACGGTACCTGGGGGATGGCATCGTCCAGGGTGAAGCCTTTATGGAACTGCAGGCGCAACGTAGCCCGCAGTGGTTGGATCAACGTCTGTTTCATCGGTCACGCTCGTTCGCCTGAAGTCGCGCGCAGGCGAGTATTTCCAGGCGCCGGGCGGCGGCCGGGTGGTCCAGCAGCGCCTGGCTCTGTTGGGTCAGGCGGCGGCGCCAGTTGGGGTGGGTGTCGATGGTGCCGGGCAGGTTGGCTTGCTCCTCGATGCCCAGGGCATCTTCGAGTGGCAGCAAGACCAGCGGCGCTCGGGTGTGGCCGAGGAAGCGCACGCTGGCATCGAGCACCTGGTCGGTCTCTCGATGTTCTTCGCGAAAATTCTGCGGGTCCTGGTTCAGCACTTGGCGCAGGCCTTCGCGTTCGCGCTCGCGGTGTTTGCGCCAGTCCATCTCGGTGGGGGAATCGATCAGGTCCAGCCGGGCGTTCCAGTCGATGTCATGACCGTGCCACCAGCCGTTTAGCGTTGGCAGGTCATGGGTGCTGGTGGTCGCCAGGGCGTTGTCCGGCCAGTCGAGGATGGGCTTGAAGTGGGTGTTGTCCTGTTCGAACAACAGTACGCGCATGCCCAGGATCGAGCGGGCGATGAGTTTTTCCCGCAAGCCATCCGGCACGGTACCGAGGTCTTCGCCGAGCACGATGGCCTGGTGGCGATGGGACTCCAGTGCCAGCAGGCGCAGCAGGTCGTCCACTGGGTAATACAGGTAGGCGCCATCGCTGGGTGGGGCGTCGTTAGGAATCACCCAGAGCCGCTGCAAGCCCATTACATGGTCGATGCGCAAGCCGCCGGCGTGGGCAAAGTTGGCCCGCAGCATTTCAATGAAGGCGCGAAAGCCGTTGCGCATCAGGCCTTCCGGGGAAAACGCCGAGATGCCCCAGCCTTGGCCGGAGCGGTTGAGAATGTCCGGCGGCGCGCCCACGGTCAGTGACGCGAGCAGTTCGTCCTGGCGGCTCCAGGCCTGGCTGCCGCCACCGTCGGCGCCCACCGCCAGGTCGGCGATCAAGCCGATGCCCATGCCGCTGGACTTGGCGGCGCTCTGGGCGCGTTCCAGGCAACGGGCAATCAACCATTGGCAAAAGGCGTAGAAGCCGATCTCATCGGCGTTTTCCTCGGCGAAATGGGCCAGGGCCGCGCTGCGTGGATCACGCAGTTCTTCCGGCCACTGCCGCCAGTCGAGGCTTTCGCCCCGGGCCGCGCGTTCGGCCTGCAAGGCTTCGAAGCGGCAATGGTTCTCCAGTGCTTCACCGCTGCTGTGACGAAAACTGCTGAAGTCTTCGTGCAACGGGTGCGCGCCCTGGCTGAACCCGTCATACAGGGCGCGGAGGATTTTCTGCTTGGCCTGGGCGGCGACCGGCCAGTCGATCAGCGGCTGCTCTTCCAGGTTGCGCAGTTGATTGGTCAAGCCGGTGGCGTCGATGGCGGTGCGCAGGGCACGTTCACCGAGGATGGTGCCGGGCGCGGCGTACAGGCTGTTGAGAAACAATCGGCTGGATGGCGAATAAGGGCTGTAGCGTCCGGTGTCGCTGCTGAACATGGCGTGCATCGGGCTGATGGCAATGGCCTCGGCACCGCGCTCGCCGGCCACCCGGGCCAGCTCTTCCAGGGCCTGGGTGTCACCGAAACCACCGTCGCCGGGGCGTCGCAAGGCATACAACTGCGCGCTCAGTCCCCAGGCCCGGGGCGTCGGGTCGTCCACCGCATCGGCCACGCTGTAGCAGCGGGCCGGTGCGACGGCCAGGGTGAAATGCTGGTTCTGGATATGGACGTGCTGATAGCCCACCGGGACCATCCCTGGCAGCCTGGCCTCGGCATCGAGGTTCAGGTGCAGTGTCGCGCCGTCTTCGAGTTTGATTTCGCAGGGCGTCCCGGCCTCGAAGTAGCGGCTCAAGTCCAGGCTGGCCCCGACATCGGCGGTGATCAGCGGTGGCAGTTGATGGTTCTGTTGATCCTCCTGTAACTGCAGCAGGCTGGCGTCGATTTCCTGGGCGCTGCCGGCGGGATGGCCCAGGCCGGTGAGGACCGAGCGCAGGACGGCCGGCGAGACTTTCTGGGCCCTGCCATTGGCATCGATCCAATCCACCGCCAGGCCCGCTCGGCCGGCGAGGATTTCCAGTTGCGCATCGCTCATAGGCGCTCTCCAGTGATGGTGGGCAAGGTTGTCGCCTGCGTCAGACTGACCAGCGCGCTGTAGGGCGCAAGGACGCCCTGTTGCAACAGACCCATGGCCTGCTGCGGATGTTCGAAAAGAATGCGTACCTCTTCCGGAGCCTGGTGTTCGACGGGGCGTTCGCCAAGGTTCAGGTCGATGCGCAACACGCTGCCATCGCCCAGTCGCCAGCGTGCGCTGACGGCGCCATGGCCCAGCACATCGGCCCCGAGGGCTTGAGCGCCGGGCAGGCGCGGGACGATGTCCTCACGGCGGATTTTCAGCAGTTGGCGATACAGCGCCTCGCTGGCCTGTTGCTCCGGTCGCTGTGGTTCCAGGCTCGGGCGTGACGCCTCGAAGGTGCCGGCCGCGTTGGGGTCGGGAATTCGCTCGCGTTGCTGCGGGTCGGCGAAAGCACTGAAGGCCTTGAACTCGTTGCGTCGGCCTTCGCGCACGAGTTCCGCCAGCTCGCCATGGTGGCTGGTAAAGAACAGGAACGGTTGTTCGGCCATTGCTTCATCGCCCATGAACAGCAGTGGGATCATCGGTGACAACAGCAACAAGGCCGTCGCTGCTTGCAGGGCCTGGGGGGCGGCGAGCTGATGCAAGCGTTCGCCGAGGGCACGGTTGCCGAGCTGGTCATGGTTTTGCAGGAACAGCACGAATGCGCTCGGCGGCAGGTGGCCACTGGGCTCGCCCCGGGATTCGCCATGGCGATTGATGTGGCCCTGGAAGACAAAACCCTGGCTGAGGCAGCGTGCCAGTTGTTCCGTCGGCTGCTCGGCATAGTCGGCGTAGTAGGCGTCGGTCTCGCCGGTCAGCAGCACGTGCAAGGCATTGTGGCCGTCGTCGTTCCACTGGGCGTCGTAGCCTTGTTCCAGCAGGCTGGCCTGGTTGTGTTCGTTTTCCACGGTCAGCCAGACATGCCGGACCGGGTCCACCTGTTCGCGCACCCTGGCTGCCAGTTCTTGAAGGAAGTCCGGGTCTTCGATGGCATGCACCGCGTCGAGGCGCAGACCGTCGAAACGGTATTCCAACAGCCACATCAGCGCATTGTCGATGAAGAAGTCCCGCACTTCGCGACGGCGAAAATCAATCGCCGCGCCCCAGGGCGTGTGCTTGTCTTCGCGGAAGAATCCCTTGGCATAGCGGTGCAGGTAGTTGCCATCAGGGCCGAAGTGGTTGTAGACCACATCCAGGATGACGGACAGGCCATGACCGTGGGCACTGTCGATCAGATGCTTGAGCTGTTCAGGCGTGCCATAGGACGCCTGGGGCGCGTAGGGCAGCACCCCGTCGTAGCCCCAGTTGCGATCACCGGGAAACTGCGCCAGCGGCATCAGCTCGATGGCGGTGACGCCCAGCCCCGCCAGGCGCGCTAGATGCTGTTCGAGCCCATTGAAACCGCCGAGGGCGCCCACGTGCAGTTCGTAGATCACGGCTTCGTGCCAGGGGCGGCCGGACCACTGGGTGTGCCGCCAGGAGTAGGCATGGGGGTCGACCACCACGCTGTGGCGGTCAATGTCGCCGGCCTGGGCGCGAGAGGCCGGGTCCGGCACCTCCAGCTCGCCGTCGATGTTGTAGCGATAGCGGGTGCCGGCGGGGCAACGGGTCTGGATCATGAACCAGCCGTCGGCTTGGGGCAGTAGCGGTATTGAATCGCCAGTGTCGAGTTCGACACTGACAAAAAAGGCATCCGGGGCCCAGAGTGCGAAGCGGGTGTGCTCGTCATCCAGCATCACCGCGCCGTGGGTCCATGTTTCAGGCGTCCTTGACGTCATTGTTACCTCATTGTCTGGCCGATTTTCCCAGGGACTTTGCCACCAGCTGTGCGTAGAGTTCGGCGTAGGCTTCCACGGCCTTGCACCAGTTGAACGGCGCCGACATGGCCCGGCAGCGCATGGCGTTGAGCAGGTCGGGGAACTCGAAGACCTTGAAGGCCCGGCTCAAGGCCTGTTTGTAGCTCTCCACCGTGGACTCATCGAACAGGAAACCGGTGATGCCATCTTCGATGGTGTCCGCCAAGCCTCCGGTATTGCGCGCCACCGGCAACGAGCCGAAGCGTTGGGCGTACATCTGGCTCAAGCCGCAAGGCTCGTAGCGCGATGGCATCAGCAGGAAGTCGCTGCCGGCGAACATGCGCCGGGCATCGGTTTCGTTGAAGCCGATGCGTACGCCGATGCGGCCGGGGAAGCGCAGCGCCAGTTCGCGCATGGCTTGTTCTTCCTCCGGTTCGCCACGGCCGATGATGGCGATCTGGCCACCGGACTCGACGATGAACTCGGCGACCGCTTCGGTCAGGTCCAGGCCTTTCTGGTAGACCAGGCGCGACACCACGGCGAACAGCGGGCCCGTGGAGTCGTCGAGGCCAAACAGTTCACGCACATGGCTCGCATTGACCGCCTTGCCATCCCAGTCGCCGATGGCGAACTGGCGGAACAGGTGCGAGTCGGTGGCCGAATCCCAGCTTTCGTCGATGCCGTTGGGAATGCCGCTGAGCAAGCCTTGTTGGGTCTTGGCCGCGAGGAAACCGTCGAGCCCGCAACCAAACGCCGGGGTGGTGATCTCCTGGGCGTAGGTGGCGCTGACGGTGGTGATATGGCTGGAGTAGGCCATCCCGGCCTTGAGGAACGACAGTTTGCCGTAGAACTCCATGCCTTCCTGTTGCAGGGCGTGCTCGGGGATGCCCAGTTCCGGGCAGGACGCCAGGCTGACCACGCCCTGGTAGGCCAGGTTGTGGATGGTGAACAGGGTCGGGGTGCGTTGCCCGCGCCAGTGCATATAAGCGGGCGCCAACCCGGCTGGCCAATCGTGGGCGTGGACCAGGTCCGGGCACCAGTGAATCTGCGCGAGGTTGGCGGCGATGTCGGCGGCGGCAAGGCCCAGGCGGGCGAAGCGAATGTGGTTATCGGGCCAGTCGCGGCCGTTGTTGGCACCGTAGGGCGAGCCTTCGCGGGCGAACAGTTCCGGGCAGATCAGGACGTAGATCACCAGGCCATCGGCCATGTCCATGCGCCCGATCTTGCAGGGCGGCAGTGCTGCGTGGCCGCCCAGTTCGCCGATGATGTGGATCGGATTGCCGCTGTTCATCACTTGCGGATAGCCGGGGATCAGTACCCGGACATCATGCAGCCCGGCCATGGCCCGGGGCAGTGCCGAGGACACGTCGCCCAGGCCGCCGGTCTTGACCAGGTCGGCGATTTCCGAGGTGACGAACAGGACTTTCTTGCGGTTGGGATTCTGTCGAGCGACGGGGAGCAGTGCCTTGCCGCCGGTGGCCAGCACCGGGGCCGTCGGCGATTCGGCCGCCGGCGGTAATTGTGAACGGACTTGTTGTGGTTCCAAGGCAGCACTGATCATAAATATCTCCCATTTTCTCGATCTGTTTCCGGCAAGCGCCAGAGCTGTTGTTTCATTGGCCGAATCCTGCGGCCAGGCGCACAAGCGCTACGAAGGAAAGCGAACGGCTACCCAAACGCGGCGAAGCGAAGCAGCTGGAGGAGCTGTTGCAATGACCAGTGCAAGGACTGCACCAGTCGCTATTGCCCTACCTCTAACCTGACCTGTCGCCGTTGCGAAAAGTTTCGACTTTTTTTCGTCTGGATGACCGGTCGGTTTTCCTCCCGGTTAGGCAGTCTAGGTCAGATCCTAGAGCGGTGCGGCTCGGTTCGTCGCATTGTCCGACAATCACGTTTTTTAGCGGCAATGTCTTACACGACGTTGGGGAATACGCACCGACGAAGTGCACATTCCTGAAAAGAAAAAAGTGTAGGGGGAGGGAGTTGGTTCACTGATGTGCGCGATGGGATGGCGCGACGCACCATCGGGGGGCGGGTGAAATAGCGGCGTTTTGATGGCTAATCACGCCCACTGGAAACACCCCTGTTCCCTGTGGGAGCGAGCTTGCGCGCGATGGCGGTGTGCCCGTCACCAACCCTGCAACTGACCCTCCGCTATCGCGAGCAAGCTCGCTCCCACAAAGGGAACAGTGATGCTCCTGCTCAGCCCGCCGGCGTCAGCAACCGAATCGGCGTGCCCGCCGCCCAAGCCAACAGGTCCTCGATCATCAAGGAATAGAACCGCTGGTAATTCTGTCGGCTGACGTAACCCACATGGGGCGTGGCCAGTACGTTGTCCAGCGTTCGGAACGGATGGGCGGCAGGCAAGGGCTCCTGGGCAAAGACGTCCAGGGCGGCACCGGCCAAGCGTTTGTGCTGGAGGGCGTCGATCAGGGCGGTTTCATCGACGATAGGCCCGCGGGAGGTGTTGACCAGCAGCGCCTCGGGTTTCATCCAGGCCAGCGCCTGGGCATCCACCAGGCCGCGGGTGCGTTCGCCGAGCACCAGGTGGATAGAGAGGATGTCGGCCTGTTCGAACAACGCTTGTTTGCTGACATAGGTCACGCCCACTTCGGCGGCTCGTTCGGCGCTGAGGTTCTGGCTCCAGGCGATGACCCGCATGCCGAACACCTGGCCGAATTGCGCCACCCGCGTGCCGATGCTGCCCAGGCCGAGGATTGCCAGCGTCTTGCCGTGCAGGTCGCCGCCCAGGCCTTGCTGCCACAGCCCGGCGCGCAAGGCATTGGCTTCCTGCACCAGGTTGCGGGTCAGGGCCATGATCAGCGCCCAGGTCAGTTCGGGCGTGGCGTGCTTGTAGCTGTCGGTGCCGCAGACCTGGATGCCCAATTCGGCGGCGGCCTTCAGGTCCAGGGCGGCATTGCGCATGCCGCCGGTGAGGAGCAGCTTGAGATTGGGCAGGCGGCGCAGCAGGCCTTCGTCGAACACGGTGCGTTCGCGCATCACGCAGATCACCTCGAAGCGCTGCAAACGTTCGGCGAGGGTGTCGCGGTCGGCGGGATAGTCATGGAGAAACGTCACCTGGCCGACGCTGTCGAGCACCGACCAATCCACCACGCCGCGTGCCACATCTTGCCAATCGTCTATGACTGCTATTTGCACCGCCATGGATCACCTCGTCAGGGAATGGGTTTGTCCAGCCAGCCGAGCAGCGCCTTATGGAACCGATCCGGCTCTTCCATTTGCGGGGCGTGCCCCAGATTGGGGAACTCCACCAGGGTCGCGCGCGGAATCAGCCCGGCCACCTGCTTGCCCAGTACCTCGTAGTGGCCCAGTTTGGCCTTGACCGCCGGCGGCGCGATGTCGCTGCCGATGGCGGTGGTGTCCGAGGTGCCGATCAGCAGCAGGGTGGGCACGGTCAGGTCCTTGAACTCGTAGTAGACCGGCTGGGTGAAGATCATGTCGTAGATCAGCGCCGAGTTCCATGCCACTTGCTGATGACCCGGGCCCTTGTTCAAGCCGGCAAGCATGTCCACCCAACGGTCGAACTCAGGTTTCCAGCGGCCGGCGTAATAGGTAGTGCGCTCGTAATTGCGAATCCCCTCGGCGGTGACCTTCAGCTCACGGGCGTACCATTGGTCCACGGTGCGGTAGGGCACGCCCAAGGCTTTCCAGTCTTCCAGG
Source organism: Pseudomonas sp. CG7 (assembly GCF_023701885.1). Taxonomy (NCBI): domain Bacteria; kingdom Pseudomonadati; phylum Pseudomonadota; class Gammaproteobacteria; order Pseudomonadales; family Pseudomonadaceae; genus Pseudomonas; species Pseudomonas sp. CG7. The sequence goes on from NZ_JABAEE010000067.1 coordinate 33,625, forward strand.
CCGATGGGGTTGACCATTGCCAGGCGTTCGACCTGATCGGGAAACTGCAACGCGTAGCGGGTGGCGAGCATGCCGCCGGTGGAATGGCCGAGGACGATGGCTTTCTGTACGCCGAGGGCCTTGAGCAAGGCCTGGGTGTTGGTTGCCAGTTGTTGGAAGCTGTACTGGTAATACTCGGGTTTGCTCGAGGTGCAGAAGCCAATCTGGTCTGCCGCGACGACCCGGTAGCCGGCCTCGCTGAGGGTCTTGATCGAATCGCCCCAGGTGGCGGCGCAGAAATTCTTGCCGTGCATCAGCACCACGGTGCGGCCATTGACCTTGCCTTGGGCCGGCACGTCCATATAGCCCATCTGCAAGGATTGGCCCTGGGACTGTAAGGCGAAATGCTTGAGGGTGTAGGGGTATTCGAAGCCTTCCAGCTGCGCACCGTAGGCCGGGCCTTCCGGGGGATTGGCGGCCTGGGCAAGCAGGGGCAGGGCGGCGGTGAGGAACAGGCTGGGCAACCAACGGGGCATGATTCGGGACATGGTCGATCTCCTTGTGGCCGCCGCCGATCCTGGCGCGACCCGATTATGGCGACATTAACCACAGGCAACCGAACGGCCCGAACGTTCAACCCATCCAGCCCAGCGTGGCCAGGGCGAGCACGCCATAGCGCATGCCTTTGGCCAGGGTCACGATCAGCAGGAGACGCCGCCACGGCTCGCCCATCACCCCCGCCACCAGGGTCAGCGGGTCGCCGATGATCGGCAGCCAACTGAGCAACAGCGACCAGCGGCCGAAGCGCTGATAATGCCTGCGAGCCTTGTCCAGATGGGCCGGGCTGACCGGAAACCAGCGGCGGTCCTTGAAGTGTTCCAGGCGCGTGCCCAGCCACCAGTTCACCAGCGAACCCAGGACGTTGCCGACCGTGGCGACCGCGAGCAGCAACCCGGTTTCGTGGCGCTCGCTGAGCAACAGGCCGACCAACTAGGCCTCCGACTGCAGCGGCAACAAGGTCGCCGCGCCGAACGCCGCCAGGAACAAGCCGATATAGGCTTCGCCCATCAGTGGGCCGGGTAATCCGCCACCACGGTTTGGGTCCCGTCTTTTTTCTGGCCGATCACTTGATAAGCGTCGCTCATGCCATCCATTTCCATGCCGGGCGAGCCCATGGGCATGCCCGGGGCGGCGACGCCGAGCAAGTCATCGCGCTTGCCCAACGCCAGCACCTGGTCGGCCGGGACATGGCCTTCGACGAATTTGCCGTTGATTTCGGCGGTGTGGCAGGAGCGCAGGTTCGGCGCTACGCCCAGGCGTTGCTTGACCGAGCTCATGTCGGCCTCGACATGGTCGTTGACCTTGAAGCCGTTTTCTTGCAGATGCGAGATCCACTTTTTGCAGCAGCCGCAATTGGCATCGCGGTGCACATCGATGGTCACCGGCTCGGCGGCCTGGGCCAGGGAGGTGAGGAACAGGGCGCTCAAGGCGAGCAGGTGCAGGGGGTTGGCCATGGAGGTGGTCTCGTGTCGTACGGTTTGGAGGGAGGATAACAGAGTAGCGAGCACGAGCTGACAGGGGGCTGAGGCGGGGATTACAGAATTGTCAGGTGGGGGGCGGAAGAAAACCTGTGGGAGCGAGCTTGCTCGCGATAGCGGAGGGTGCGCCGTCAAGGGTGTTTTATGTTGGCCCCCGATAGCGAGCCATCTAGCTGCCACACGGGGGCCACTCGAGCAATTGGGTGTCGCGG
>NZ_JABAEE010000068.1:0-34960 GCF_023701885.1 Pseudomonas sp. CG7
CCCTGAAAGAGAGCTTACTGTGATCGCAAAAGTGGCATAACAAAACGGTGACGCGACAACTACCTTGAAAAACGCCGCGCGAGCAAGCTCGCTCCCACAGTGGATGGGTGTGGAGACCCTCATGGTGCTCAGGCCACCGGCCGCCACGCTCCCACCATATGCTCCAGCGCCCCGGCGCCCACCAGTTGCAGTTGCCCACTGGAGCCCGCCGCGCTGGCCAGCAGGGTCACTTCGCTGGGCAGGCGCACTGGTTTTTTGAAGGTCACGTCAATCTCGATGTTGGCCTCGGCCAGGTGGTCATCCAGCGCCGCCAGGGTCCTGGCCTTGTTCCACAGACCATGGGCGATGGCGGTGGGGAAGCCGAACAGCCGAGCGCTAATACCACTCAGGTGGATCGGGTTGTAGTCGCCGGAGACCTTGGCGTACTGCCGACCGATGTCAGCCGGTGCGGCCCAACGCGCGACTTCAATCAAGGGCAAGCTGGCCTCGGGCGAGTCATCCACGAGCGCACCGTCAAGCTGGACGCCTTTGCACAGCATCTGACTCCGGGCCTCCCACAGCGGCCCCAATTGATCATCGAGGCGGGTCACCAGGTCGAAAACCGCGCCCTTGGCGTGGGCTTGCAGGTTCTCGACGTGGACGCTGGTCCGCACCTGGCCGACCCCGCCCATGGGCCGCAGTACACGAATGCGGTTGCTCAAGTGGATCAGCCCCAACAACGGAAAGGGAAAGTCCCGCCCTGTGAGCAGTTGCATTTGCAGGGCGAACGCCAAGACGTGGGGATAGGTCGGCGGCAGCAGTCCGTTATCGACGAAACCGCAGACCTTGCGATAGGCCGCCAGGCGTTGTGGGTCGACTTGGAGCACTTGGCGCAACCCTTCCTCGGGCAAGGTCGTTCCGGTGACCTTGCGCCGTGTCGCCGCTTTCGAATAAAGCCCGGACATGGATGGCGGGCTGCTGACGTCATGCCATTGGATCGTCATGGTCACGCTCCCAATAGGCTTTGACCGCACACCCGCAAGGCCTGCCCGGTCACGGCGCCGGTGCCCGGTTGTGCGAGCCAGGCCACGGCTTCGGCGACGTCCTGGGGCAAACCGCCCTGGCCAAGGGAACTCATGCGCCGTCCGGCCTCGCGCAAGGCGAAGGGGATCTCGGCGGTCATGCGGGTTTCAATGAAGCCCGGCGCCACGGCATTGATGCTGATCCCGCGTGTCTGCAACTGCGGCGCCCACGCCGGGGCCAGGCCGATCAGCCCGGCTTTGCTCGCCGCATAGTTGGTTTGCCCACGGTTGCCGGCAATCCCGCTGATGGACGCCAGCAGAACCACCCGGCCATTGTCCCGCAGGGTGCCGCTGTCCAGCAGGGCCTTGGTCAGCACTTGCGGCGCGTTGAGGGTGACGGCCAGCACGGCGTCCCAGAATTCCGGGGTCATGTTGGCGAGGGTTTTGTCCCGGGTGATGCCGGCGTTGTGCACCACGATGTCGACGCCGTCGGGCAAGTGCTCGATCAACTGTGGGGCAGCCTCTTCAGCGCAGATATCCAGCGTGACGCTGCGCCCGCTCAAGCGTGCCGCCAGGGCGTCGAGATCGGTCTTGGCCTGGGGGACGTCCAGCAGGACCACGTCGGCGCCATCGCGGGCCAGGGTTTCGGCGATGGCGGCGCCGATCCCGCGGGCTGCGCCAGTGACCAGCGCCTTGAGCCCCGTGAGCGGCCGGGTCCAGTCCTGGAGTTGGTTGTCGCAGGCGTTAAGACGATTGCCCTGCCCGGAAATGAAGGCGCTTTTGGGCGACAGGAAACCCCGCAGCGCACCTTCCAACTGGGTTTCGGCACCGTTGCCGACGTACAGCCATTGCAGCGTCCCGCCGTGGCGCAGCTCTTTGGCCAGGGACCGGCTGAAACCCTCCAACGCCCGCTGGGCACTGGCGGCGAACGGGTCGCCAAGACTTTCCGGCGCGCGCCCGAGGAAGACGACATGGGCGCTGTGGGCGAGGCTTTTCATCAGCGGCTGGAAAAATTCCCGCAGCTGCTTGAGCTGGTCGGCCTGGACCAAATGGCTGGCGTCGTACACCACCGCCTTGATTTTCGGGCCGTGGCCGGGGATCCATTCCGTGGCCAGGGTCGGTTCGCCGCCGTAGATGAAAATGCTGTCGGTCAGGCGCTTGGCAAAGGTGCCGATCTGTTCGGTCAACGGCCCACCGCCCAGCAGCAGCGCGCCTTCGATCGGCCGCAGCCGCCCAGCCTGCCAGCGTTCCAGGCGTACCGGCGAGGGCAGGCCGAGGGACCCGACCATGCGCCGGCCGATGGGCGAATTGGCGAAGTCGATATAACGGTCAGACATGGAACACACTCCGGCTGATGAGGTTCCAAGTGTGGACCATGATTGGCAATCAGTCGTTCGATCGGCGAGATAAAGCCTAAGCTTGTGCCGGAGCGTCTTGTCCAAGGCACCGGATACCTGTGGGAGCGAGCTTGCTCGCGATGCAGGCGCCGCAATTTTTCAGGGATAGCGCGTCATCGTTCATCGCGAGCAAGCTCGCTCCCACAGACGTTCGGGTGTTTCAGCGAGTGCATTCAGACCTACACAGGGAGTTCTTTCATGACACAACTACGTCGCGTCGCGATCATCGGCGGTAACCGCATTCCCTTCGCCCGCTCCAACGGGCTCTATGCCACCGCCAGCAACAAGGCGATGTTGACGGCTGCCCTCGAGGGGCTGATCGAACGCTACAACCTGCATGGCTTGCACATCGGCGAAGTGGCGGCCGGTGCGGTGCTCAAGCACTCCCGGGATATGAACCTGACCCGCGAATGCGTGCTCGGTTCGCGGTTGTCACCAATGACGCCGGCCTATGACGTGCAGCAAGCCTGCGGTACGGGGCTGGAGACGGTGCTGCTGGTGGCCAACAAAATTGCCTTGGGCCAGATCGACAGCGGCATTGCCGGCGGCGTCGACACCACATCGGACGCGCCGATCGCCGTCAACGAGGGGTTGCGCAGGATCCTGCTGCAAGCCAATCGCGCCAAGACCACCGCCGAGAAAATCAAGACTTTCCTGCAATTGCGCCCCCAACACCTGATGCCGGATCTGCCGCGCATCAACGAACCGCGCACTGGCCTGAGCATGGGCGAGCACTGTGAATTGATGGCCCAGACCTGGCAGATCCCTCGGGAGGCGCAAGACCAGTTGGCCCTGGAGAGCCATCAGAAGATGGCCGCGTCCTACGCCGAAGGTTGGCAGCACGACTTGATGACGCCGTTTCTCGGCCTGACCCGAGACAACAACCTGCGCCCGGACCTGACCCTGGAAAAACTCGCGTCCCTCAAGCCGGCCGTCGAAAAAAGCGCCAAGGGCACGATGACTGCCGGCAACTCCACGCCACTGACCGACGGTGCCTCGTTGGTGCTGCTGGGCAGCGAAGAATGGGCCAAGGCCCGGGGCCTGCCGATCCTGGCGTACCTGCGTGACGGTGAAACGGCGGCGGTGGATTTCGTCAACGGTGCCGAAGGGCTGCTGATGGCCCCGGTCTACGCCGTGCCGCGATTGTTGGCGCGCAACGGCCTGACCTTGCAAGACTTCGATTACTACGAAATCCACGAAGCGTTCGCCGCCCAAGTGCTGTGCACGCTCAAGGCCTGGGAAGACCCGGACTACTGCAACACCCGCCTGGGCCTCGACGCGCCGCTGGGGTCCATCGACCGCAGCCGGCTGAACGTGAAGGGCAGTTCCCTGGCCGCCGGGCATCCGTTTGCCGCCACGGGCGGGCGCATTGTCGCCAACCTCGCCAAGTTGCTGGACGCCGCCGGGCGAGGTCGAGGGTTGATCTCCATCTGTGCCGCCGCCGGCCAGGGCGTGACGGCGATCATCGAGCGTTGACGAGGGCGCCGTCCTGGCCGGATGTCAGCGCCTTGTGCTGGCTGGCGTAGCGCTCGGCCAGGATCGAGCAGACGATCAACTGCAGCGGGTGATAGATCATGATCGGCAGCAGAATCAGCCCCAGGCCCGGATGGTTGCCGAAAATCAACGCCGCCATCGGCACCCCGGCGGCAAGGGATTTCTTGCTGGCGCAAAACACCGCGGCGACTTCATCGGCGCTGTTGAATTTCAGGGCGCGGGCGGTACGGGTGGTCGCCCACAGGATGATTGCCAGTAGCACGGCACTGCCCACCAGTGCGCTGAGCAACACGCCGTTGCCTTGCTGGCGCCAGATGCCGGACACCATCGAATTGCAGAACGCCGCGTAGACCAGCAATAGGATGACCAACTTGTCGATGATGCTGGTGTAGCGTTTGTATCGTCCGAAAAAGCCGGCCAGCCAACGCCGCAGGAACTGCCCCAGCACCAGCGGCAGCAGCAACATCAGGCACAGGTCGAGCAAGGTTGACCCCAGGTCGATGCCCCCGGCGCCACTGCCGACGACGAAACTGACCAGCAACGGTGTGAGGAAAATCCCCAGTACGCTGGACAGGCTCGCGTTGAGAATCGCCGCTGGCACGTTCACTTTCGCACTGCCGGTCAGGGCCACCGAGGAAGAGATCGTCGAGGGCAGGGCGCAGAGGTAGAAGAACCCCAGCATCAGCAGCGCCGGCACATGGCTGCCCAGCAGCCAGTTGCTGAGTAGCCAGATCAATGGGAACACGCCAAAGGTGAAGCCCTGCACCATCGCATGCAGCTGGATGTTCTTCAGGCCGTGGCGGATCTGCTCGCCGGACAGGTTGACCCCGTGCAGGAAGAACACCACGAAGATGCCGATGTTGACCACCCATTCGGCATGCATGGCACCGCCCGTGGCGCCAAAGGTCGGGAAGAAATACGCCAACAGCGTGGCGAGCAACATGCCGCACAGGAACCAGTCGGTCACCAGGCGTTTGAGGTGTCTGACGATATGCATAGGGCACCGCAAGTTGTAGGAAAAGTCGACTTAGCCTAACGTCGTCTTCATCAGTCGTCTTGCGACATAAGGCCAATCAATGCCGCCTAACGGACATCAGCAGCTGGAACGCCATATCCCCGACCTCGCGCAATTGCCGAGGCCGCTGTACGCCCGTGTCGAAAGCCTGAGCGCCGGTTCCTGGACCCGAGCCCATCGTCATGATTGGGTGCAATTTTCCTACGCCATTAGCGGGGTTCTTGGCGTACACACCGCCGCCGGCAGTGTTTTTGCCCCGCCACAACGGGGCATCTGGATTCCGGCGGACCTGGAGCACCAGGTGGTGACCTCCACCCGGGCGGAAATGCGCAGCCTGTACGTCCATCGCCACGCTTGCCCCTGGGCCGATGAGCGCTGTCGGGTGCTGGAGGTCACGCCGCTGGCCCGTGAACTGATCAAGGTGTTCTGTCAGCTGCCGGTCGATTATCCCCAGGGTGATACCCAGGAAGAACGGCTGGTGCAGGTGCTGCTGGATCAGTTGGCGACGCTGCCGGAGGTGGGATTTTCCCTGCCGCTGCCGCGACATGCCCGCTTGCTGGCGCTGTGCAACGAATTGATCGAACAGCCCGAACAGAACGTCACCTTGCATGTTTGGTCCGAGCGTCTGGGCACGTCGGAAAAAACCCTGATGCGCCTGTTCCAGCGCGAGACCGGCCTGAGCTTTCGGGCCTGGCGTCAGCGCATGCGTTTGTTGTCGTCCCTGGGCTCGTTGGAGAAAGGCGACAGCGTTACCAGCGCCGCGGTGTCCTGTGGGTATGATTCAACGTCCGCGTTCATTGCCGCGTTCAAGGGGATGTTCGGGTTTACCCCGGGGGAGTTGTTCAAGCATTGAGTCGCCACACTGGCCTACGGCGGCTGTAGGCATGGCTGTCAGCTCTTGTCGCAAATACCTGGGCATTCAGTTGCCAACGCCAGGTCCGGTCTCGGCTATGATTTGGCGCGGTCGATAATCCGGCACAGTGTGTGCATCACCGGTTCATAGGTCGGCAACCCCTCCCCGTGGAGCAAGGATTGCCGTATAACGACTGTCATTCGCGTGTTTGGTAATAAAGGACCCACAATAAAAGCTGATGAAGACTCCAAAACGCATTGAACCCCTGATCGAGGACGGTCTGGTCGACGAGGTGCTGCGCCCACTCATGAGTGGTAAAGAAGCAGCTGTTTATGTGGTGCGCTGCGGCAACGAGCTACGTTGCGCGAAGGTCTACAAGGAGGCGAACAAGCGAAGTTTTCGTCAGGCGGCCGAATATCAGGAAGGCCGCAAGGTGCGCAACAGCCGTCAGGCCCGGGCCATGGCCAAGGGCTCGAAGTTCGGGCGCAAGGAAACCGAGGACGCCTGGCAGAACGCCGAAGTGGCGGCCCTGTTTCGCCTGGCGAGCGCTGGTGTGCGTGTGCCCAAGCCGTACGACTTCCTCGAAGGCGTGCTGCTGATGGAACTGGTGGCCGACGAGTATGGCGATGCGGCACCGCGTCTGAACGATGTGGTGCTGGAGCCTGACCAGGCCCGTGAATATCACGCCTATCTGATTTCCCAGATCGTGTTGATGCTGTGTACCGGTCTGGTGCATGGTGACCTGTCGGAGTTCAACGTCCTGCTCACGCCAACGGGGCCGGTGATCATCGACCTGCCACAAGCCGTGGATGCCGCGGGTAACAACCATGCCTTCAGCATCTTGGAGCGGGACGTGGGCAATATGGCGTCCTACTTCGGCCGGTTCGCCCCGGAGCTCAAGCGCACCAAGTACGCGAAGGAAATGGGGGCACTGTACGAAGCCGGCACCCTGCACCCGGCCAGCGTGCTGACCGGCGAGTTCGACGAGCCGGAAGAACTGGCGGATGTCGGCGGGATCATGCGTGAAATCGAGGCTGCACGCCTGGACGAAGAACGCCGCCAGGCGGTCCGCGCCGCCGACGATGCACCACCCGGAAAGACCGAAGAACCACCGCCGCCATGGATGCAATGATCGGTTGAACAAAAACCCGGCCAATGGCCGGGTTTTTTGTGGCCGGAAAAAGCTCAGCCCCACCGCTAACCCTCTGTGGGAGCGAGCCTGCTCGCGATAGCGGTGGGTCAGCTTGCATTGATGATGAATGTGCCGCCGTCTTCGCGAGCAGGCTCGCTCCCACAGTTATTCGGGGTGGTCGCAGGATCAATGTCTACCACTGATTCATTATAGGAGCGGTGGCATCAACTTTTGCAGCACCCCGACGCCAGTTCCTTCAGGATCGGACAATCCGGGCGGTGGTCGCCGTGGCAGTGTTCGACCAGGTCGTGCAGGGTGTCGCGCAGTTCGGCCAACTCGCGGATTTTCTGGTTCAGCTCATCGATGTGTTGCCGGGCCAGGGCCTTGACGTCGGCGCTGGCGCGTTGGCGGTCTTGCCAGAGGGTCAGCAGCTTGCCGACCTCTTCCAGGGAAAATCCCAAGTCGCGGGAGCGCTTGATGAACGCCAGGGTGTGCAGGTCATCGGTGCCGTAGATCCGGTAACCGCTGTCGGTACGATGTGCAGCCTTGAGCAGGCCGATGGATTCGTAATAACGGATCATCTTCGCGCTCAGGCCGCTCTGGCGGGCCGCTTGGCCGATGTTCATCGCTTGTCCTCCAATGGCTTGGGTGTCCAGAACTTCAACAGTAACGCATTGCTCACCACGCTGACGCTCGACAGCGCCATGGCCGCGCCGGCCAGCACCGGGTTGAGAAAACCGAACGCCGCCAGGGGGATGCCGATCAGGTTATAGATAAACGCCCAGAACAGGTTCTGGCGGATCTTGGCGTAGGTCTTGCGGCTGATGTCCAGCGCCGCCGGCACCAGGCGCGGATCGCCGCGCATGAGGGTGATACCCGCGGCATGCATCGCCACATCGGTGCCGCCGCCCATGGCAATGCCAATGTCGGCGGCGGCCAGGGCCGGGGCGTCGTTGATGCCGTCGCCCACCATTGCCACCACCGAATGGCGCTTCAATTGTTGGACAATGGCGGATTTATCCGCTGGCAGTACCTCGGCGTGGACATTGGAAATCTCCAGCGCCTGGGCCACTACCCGGGCGCTACCTTGGTTGTCGCCGGTGAGCAGGTGGCTGGCGATGTGCTGTTCATCCAAGGCCTGTACGGCTGCCAGAGCACCGGGCTTGAGGGTGTCACCGAAGGCAAACAGGCCTAGCACCCGCGGCACTGCACCTTGTTCGATCAGCCAGGACAACGTGCGCCCTTCGGTTTCCCAAACCTGTGCGGATTCGGCCAGCGAACCGGGGTTCAGACCCAGTTCTTCAAGCAGGCGACGATTGCCCAAGGCCAGGCGGCGCCCGTCGAGGCTACCAGCAATGCCGCGTCCGGCCAGGGACTGGCTGTCGCTGACATCCGGCACGTGCAGGTCGCGCTCGGCGCAGGCATCCAGTACCGCTTTGGCCAGCGGGTGTTCGCTGCCGCGTTGCAGCGCCCCGGCCATTTTCAGCAATGCGTCTTCATCACCGTCCAGAGCGGTCAAGTGGGCGATGCGCGGCGTGCCTGACGTGAGGGTGCCGGTCTTGTCGAATACCACGGTCGTGACTTCATGGGCGCGCTCCAAGGCCTCGGCGTCCTTGATCAGAATCCCGTGGCGCGCAGCCACACCGGTGCCAGCCATGATCGCCGTGGGCGTCGCCAGGCCCAGGGCGCAGGGGCAGGCGATTACCAGCACCGCAACGGCGTTGATCAGTGCGGTTTCCAGTGGGGCTCCGTACAGCCACCAGCCGATCAATGTCGCCAGGGCCAGCACCAGCACCACCGGCACGAAGACCTGGCTGACTTTATCCACCAGTTTCTGAATCGGCGCCTTGGTGGCCTGGGCGTCTTCCACCAGGCGGATGATGCGCGCCAGAACGGTTTCGGCGCCCAAGGCTTGCGTGCGGATCAGCAACCGGCCTTCGCCATTGATAGCGCCACCAGTGACTTTGTCGCCGGGCTGCTTGGGCACCGGCAGGCTTTCGCCGCTGATCAGCGCTTCGTCGGCATGGCTCTGGCCTCCCAGCACTTCACCGTCCACCGGGAAGCGTTCGCCGGGCTTGACCAGCACCCGGTCATTCAAGCGCAGGGCGCTGATAGCAACGTCCCGCTCCTGGCCATCGATCACCTGGATCGCCCGCTCCGGGCGCAAGGCTTCGAGGGCGCGGATGGCGCTGGCGGTCTGGCGCTTGGCGCGGCTTTCCAGGTATTTGCCGAGCAGCACCAGGGCAATCACCACCGCCGAGGCCTCGAAATACAGGTGTGGCATGCTGCCGGGACGGGCGATCGCCCATTCATACACACTCAAGCCATAGCCGGCGCTGGTACCCAGGGCCACCAGCAGGTCCATGTTCCCGGCACCGGCCCGCACGGCCTTGAAGGCGGCGACGTAGAACCGCGCGCCAAAGATGAATTGCACCGGCGTCGCCAGGGCGAACTGCACCCAGGCCGGAAGCATCCAATGCACGCCGAACGGCTGCAGCAACATGGGCAGCACCAACGGCACGGATAGCAGGATCGCCAGCACCAGCGCCAGGCGTTCACGATTCAGGCGGTTGCCCTGGGTATCGGCGGCCTGCTCGGCCTGCCAGACCGTGGCGTCGTAGCCAGCACGCTTGACCGCATCGATCAGGGTTTGTGCATCCACGTGGCCGAGCAGTTCGAGGGGAGCCCGCTCGTTGGCCAGATTGACGTTGACGTTGTTCACGCCATCGACCTTGCCCAGGGCGCGTTCGACCCGACCGACACAGGAGGCGCAGGTCATCCCTTCGATGTACAACTCCAGGGTCTGCACGGGAACGCTATAGCCGGCCGGTTCGACGGCCTGCTTCAAGGCCGGCAGGCTGCCTGCGGGGCCCTGGACTCGGGCCAGTTCCGTCGCCAGGTTGACGCTGACAGCACGGGTACCGGCGACGTTGCTCAAGGCTCGCTCGCCCCGCCCGGCGCAACTGGGACAGGTCATCCCGGCAATGGGTAGATCGAACGTGGTGGATGCGGGCATGGGGCAGGCTCCCTGTAGTGAATGACTACAGGATCAACCTTGCCATGCTGGCAAGGTCAAGCGCCAATCCAAAAGCTGATGCTGAGCTTGTGTGGGAGCGAGCTTGCTCGCGATAGCGGTAGGTCAGTCGACAGCAATATTGGCTGTCTGGCCGCCATCGCGAGCAAGCTCGCTCCCACAGGGGCTGGCAACCCCAAGATGGGTGTTTCAGTAACCGAGCCCAGCCTGCTTGAGGTACATGCCTTCCTGGCTCATGGCGATGCGGAACTTCAGGATGTCACCGGCCTTGAGGTTGATGTTCTGAGACCCTGGCGCGAGCATGCCCGGGTTGCACCCCGGCGCTTGTCCGGGCAGCAATTTCAGGCGCAAGGAGAATTGACCCGGCGGCAGGTTGAACGAGGTGCTTTGCTCCTGGAACAGCCGGGCCGAGAGTTGATCCTGGATGTAGATGCCGATCTCGCAATTGGTCGACACCTCCAGGCGCTCGCGGGAAATGATCAACACGCCATAGTCTTCGCCGGCGGCCGAGGCCTGGGAGGCCACCGCTGAAAGACCGAGCATGCAAAACAGGCTGAACGCTGACCAGCGCATGGCTGAACCTCCGGTGTGAAATCCTTGATGTGTGCAGCTTGGCTGAGGGCGATGCCGATTGCCAGCCCGGCAGTTTTTGTCAGAACTTGACCTTTCCATCGTGGCAAGCTTGAGACTGGCGGCAACCTCAATCCCAAGGAGTCATCCCATGCAAATTTTTAATGTCGAGGGCATGTCCTGCGGTCACTGCGTCAAGGCCATCACCCAGGCGGTCCAGGCCAAGGATCCGGCGGCTGACGTGCGCATCGACCTGGGCACCAAGACCGTCCAGGTCCAGAGTTCGTTGCCGGCCGATGCCGTGGTCGCGGCCATCAAGGAAGAGGGTTATGGGATCAGTGTTGCTTGAGTTTTTTTAATCGTTAGCGACCTATCGGAATGTTCAAGAGCGCCCGGCACGGCTAGACTGTCGGGCTGTCGAACGACGCCTGAGCTGGACGCCCGATGAACCTCCGTACGATTCTGATTCTTGGCGCCTTGAGCGCTTTCGGTCCCTTGGCGATCGATTTCTACCTGCCCGCCTTTCCGGCGATGGCCACGGCCTTCGGTACTGACGAAAAACACATCCAGCTGACCCTGGCGGCCTATTTCCTCGGCTTGTCCATCGGGCAACTGGCCTATGGACCGGTGGCGGACCGCTTCGGACGGCGCATTCCGTTGCTGATGGGCGTCGGCTTGTTCACCCTGGCGTCCCTGGCCTGCGCCTATGCGCCGAATCTCGAATGGCTGATTGGCGCTCGCTTCGTCCAGGCCTTGGGCGGCTGCGCCGGGATGGTGGTTTCCCGAGCGGTGGTCAGTGACAAATGCGACGCGGTGGGCTCGGCGAAGGTGTTTTCGCAACTGATGCTGGAGATGGGCCTGGCGCCGATTCTCGCGCCGATGCTGGGTGGGTTGCTGGTGAACCTGCATGGCTGGCAGTCGATCTTCATTGCCCTGACCGTGTTCAGCGCATTGGCGTCGACGGCGGTGGCCTTGTGGCTGCCAGAAAGCCTGCCGGACGACGTACCTCGGCAACCGTTGTCGGGGGCGTTGCGCCAGTACGGCCGGTTATTGACCGACGCCGGCTACCTCGGCCATGCACTGACGGGGGGCATCGCTATCGCTGGGATGTTTGCCTACATCGCCGGTTCGCCTTTCGTCTTCATCAAGCTCTACGGTGTACCGGCCGAACATTTCGGTTGGCTGTTCGGCACCAACGCGGCGGGCTTCATCCTGGTTGCCCAGGTCAACGCCCGGTTGCTGTCCAAGCGCGGCCCGGCGTTCCTGTTGAACCGCGCGGTATGGGTCTACCTGGGGGCGGGGCTGAGCCTGCTGGCGGTCAGTTCATTGCAGCCGGCGCAGTTGTGGCCGCTGCTGGTCCCACTGTTTATCTGCATCGCCAGCCTGGGTTGCATCCTTCCCAATGCCTCGGCCTGCGCCATGAACGGGCAGGGCGCCCGGGCCGGCAGTGCCTCGGCGATGCTGGGATGCCTGCAGTTTTCCGTGGCCGCCGGGGCAGCCGCGTTGGTGGCGGCGCTGCATGACGGCACCGCGGTGCCAATGGCGCTGGTCATTAGCCTTTGCGGGCTGTTGGTGGTGAGCGCAGCGATGCTGACTCGTCGCCTGCAAAACGCCCGGGCACTGGTCCAGGCCAGTCGCGAAGGCTGACTCAGCCGGCTGCGCGCTGCTGTTGTTCGGGGAAACGATGGGGCGCGTGGATCCGCGCCTGCAAGGTCGTGGCAAAAGCCTGGGCTTCGGTCTCGGTACGGAAGGTGACGACGTGCTGGTCAAGACGCACTTGCCATTGGGATTTTGCCACTTCTTTTATCAGGATCTTCATTGCTGACCTCCTCACGAAAAGATTGCGTTGCAAAGGCCTCGAGTGTAGACCCGAATGCGATCGCATTTGTGACAAGGATCAACTCTCAGACTGACGGTGCAGTTCTAGGTCGATGCAACACCTGTGGCGAGGGAGCTTGCTCCCGCTTGGGTGCGCAGCGCCCACATTGGGGCTGCTTCGCAACCCAGCGGGAGCAAGCTCCCTCGCCACGGGATCGTTAGCGGGGCGACCGCCGTGTTCGGTCAGAAGCCCTCGAGCACAATCTTGCCCTTGGCCTGGCCGCTTTCCAGCAAGGCATGGGCCCGGCGCAGGTTTTCGGCGTTGATGGTGCCGAAATGCTCGCCCACCGTGGTCTTCAGCGTGCCGGCGTCGATCAGGGCGGCCACGCGGTTGAGCAGCTTGTGCTGTTCAAGCATGTCGGCCGTTTCGAACAGCGAGCGGGTGTACATGAATTCCCAATGCAACGACAGGCTCTTGCGCTTGAGCTTGGTCACGTCCAGCGCCTTGGGGTCGTCGATCAGCGCCAGCTTGCCCTGGGGCGCGAGGGCTTCGACCAGTTGGTCCAGATGCTGGTCGGTCTGGGGCAGGCTGGCGACGTGAGTCACCTGGGGCTGGCCCGCTTCTTTCAACACTTCGCTCAAGGGGCGGCTGTGGTCGATCACCAGGTCGGCACCCAGGCTGCGTACCCATTCCTGGGTTTGCGCCCGGGACGCGGAGCCAATCACCTTCAACGCGGTGAGGTGGTGGGCCAGTTGCGTCAGGATCGAACCCACGCCTCCCGCCGCACCGACGATCAACAGGCTCTGGCCCTGGTCATCCTGGCCTTCCTGGATGCGCAGGCGCTCGAACAACAATTCCCAAGCGGTGATGGCCGTCAGCGGCAGCGCCGCGGCGTCGGCGAAACCAAGGGTCTTGGGCATGTGGCCGACGATGCGTTCATCCACCACATGCCGCTCGCTGTTGCCACCGGCCCGGGCGATGGAACCGGCGTAGAACACCATGTCCCCGGCCTTGAACAGCGTGACCTCGCTGCCGACTGCCTTGACCACGCCGGCCACGTCCCAGCCCAGCACCTTGGCGGCGCCACTTTCGGGCTGGACGTTCTGGCGGACCTTGGTGTCCACCGGATTGACCGAAATGGCCTTGACCTCCACCAGCAGGTCCCGGGGACCTGCGACCGGTTCCGGCAGCTCGATGTCCTGGAGCGATTGCGGGTCGGTGATGGGCAACGAATGGTAGTAGGCGATGGCTTTCATGAAGCGGCTCCGTGAGGTGAGTTTCGATGAAGGCCATGTTTAGCTATTTATCACCGAGATAAAACCGGCTAAAACAACAGGCTCTTTCAATAATATTTTGATAATGGAGTCGTCATGCTTCGCTTCGATGACTTGCAATTGTTTGTCCGGGCGGCGGACCTGGGCAGTCTCTCGGCGGCAGCCAGGGTCATGGACCTGTCGGCGGCGGTGGCCAGTGCCGCGTTGAAACGGATCGAGCAGCACCTCGGTGCGCGGCTGTTGGCCCGTTCCACCCGCAGCCTGCGCCTGACGGCTGAAGGCGAGGGGTTTCTCGAATACGCCCGTGCCGCGTTGAGCAGTCTCGACGAAGGCCGGCGCTTATTGACCAGCGGCCAGGACCAAGTCAGCGGGGTATTGCAGTTGTCCGCGCCCTCGGACCTGGGGCGCAACCTGCTGTTGCCCTGGCTGGATGGGTTCCAGCGCGAGCATCCCGGGCTGACGGTGCGGCTGCTGCTGGGCGATCGCATGGCCGACCTGTTCAAGCAGCCGGTGGACATCGCCCTGCGTTATGGCGAGCCGGAAGATTCAAGCCTGGTGGCCTTGCCCGTCGCCCCGGATAACCGTCGAGTGCTGTGTGCGTCGCCAGACTATCTGGCGCGCCAGGGTGAACCTTATCAGTTGGAGCAACTGGCCCAGCACAACTGCCTGTTGTACATGCTGGGCAGCCGGGTCCATGACCGATGGGTTTTTCATGACGGCAAACGGGAGGTGAGCCTCACCGTCAGCGGCGATCGCTTCAGTGATGACGCCGATGTGGTGCGCCGCTGGGCGGTGGCGGGGGCCGGGATCGCCTACAAATCGTGGCTGGATGTGTCCACCGACGTACTGGCCGGGCGCTTGAAAATCCTCTTGCCGCACCTGCAATGCGAGCGTGCGCCCCTCAATCTGCTGTGTGCCCACCGGGCGCAATTGAGCAAACCCATCAACCTTTTGCGGGACATGCTCCGGGACCGCTGCGGTGAGTTGACGGCTCGATTTCCACTCCCGGCGGGGGCGGGCCATTAGTCGCACGCAAATAGAGACTTTTCCCTCATGAACAATCGCCTCCAAAGGTTTCCGGAGGACAGGAAAGCGCGGTCACCGCGCTTATTCTAGCGACCGCCTGCGCCAGAGCAGTAGACGAATGATTCAACAGGGAGTGAATACATGGAACATGCACCTTGCATCAGCCAGATCGCCACGCTGCTGGCTGACCCCAAGCGCAGCGCAATGATGTGGGCCTTGATGGACGGCACGGCCCGCCAGGCCGAGGAGCTGGCGTTGCTCGCCGGATTGTCGCCGTCCTCGGCCAATGCGCACCTGGGGCGCTTGTCCGCGGGAGGTCTGTTGAAAGTCGAAGCTCGGGGTCGCAAGCGGTTTTTCCGCCTGGCCGCGCCTGAAATCGGCGCCGCCGTCGAAGCGCTGGCCAGCGCGACCCTGGTCAGTACGCCACGGCAGATTCCGGAGGTCTTCAAGCGCCGGGTCATGCCGACCAAGACCCCGTCGGCCCCTGCTTCGTTGATGCGGGCCAGGCTGTGCGACGACCACCTGGGGGGAACCCTGGCGGCCGACCTCTACCAGCGCCTGCTGGACGCCGGATGGATCGAGCAGTTCGAACAGCGGGTGATCGTCACGCACAAGGGTGCCAATCAACTGGCCGAGCGGGGCTTATTCGTCCAGGCCCTGGCTTATCGCAATGCCCGTATCGCGTGCCCCTGCCCGGACTGGAGCGAGCGTCGTCCGCACCTGGGTGGCGCGCTGGGGGCGGCGTTGCTGCAACTGTTCATGCAGTCAGGTTGGCTGGCCTTGCCCAACGATTCGCGGGCCTTGCAGGTGACGACGCTCGGCCAGCAGGAAATCCATCGGTTCGCCCGGCAGGATGCCGTGGAGATGGCGTTCTAGGGAACTGCCTGGCGCGTCGTTCAGGGCTGTCGACAGGTCGTATTCAGCAATAGCCTCTCGCAAGGTTCGCGCACACTCGGTCCGGGGAATTTTCGGATTGGGGAGGCAGCATGGACACTCACGGTTACAGCGCGGCGGAACGCCTGGAGCGGTTACCCATCAGTGGGTATCACCTGGTGATTTTCATCATCATCGCCCTGGCGTTTTTCTTCGACTCGATGGACCTGGCGATGATGACGTTCCTGCTGGGCTCGATCAAAACCGAGTTCGGCCTGAGCACCGCCCAGGCCGGTTTGCTCGCCAGCTCCAGCTTCTTCGGCATGGTGCTGGGGGCGTCGCTGTCGGGCATGCTGGCCGACCGGTTCGGGCGCAAGCCGGTGTTCCAGTGGAGCATCGTGTTGTGGGGCATTGCCAGTTACCTGTGCTCCACCGCCCAGGATGTCGAGACCTTGACACTGTTTCGCGTCCTGCTGGGTATCGGCATGGGCATGGAGTTTCCGATTGCCCAGTCGATGCTGTCGGAGTTGATCCCGGCCAAGCGTCGAGGGCGCTACATCGCCTTGATGGACGGCTTTTGGCCCCTGGGCTTCGTGGCGGCGGGGGTGCTGTCGTATTTCCTGCTGCCGGTGATCGGCTGGCGCGACATCTTCCTGGTGCTGGCGGTGCCGGCAGTGTTTGTCCTGGCGATTCGCTTTTTCATTCCCGAGTCGCCGCGCTGGCTGGAACAGGCCGGTCGGGGTGACGAAGCGGACGCAGTGCTCAAGCGGATCGAAGACAAGGTCCGGACCTCGCTGGGACGTCGCGATCTGCCGGAGCCGATCCGCCTGCCAAGGGTGGAGAGTGTGCCGGGCAATTTCTTTTCGGCCCTGGCGCAGATCTGGTCGCCGCTGTATCGCCAGCGCACGATGATGATCTGGAGCGTCTGGGTCTTTGCCTTGCTCGGGTTTTATGGCCTGACGTCCTGGCTCAGCGCACTGTTGCAGCAGTCGGGGTTCGCCGTGACCCAGTCGGTGTATTACACCGTGCTGATTTCCCTGGGCGGGATTCCCGGCTTCCTGATGGCGGCCTGGCTGGTGGAGCATTGGGGACGCAAGCCGGTGTGCATCATCACGTTGCTGGGCGGCGGGGTGATGGCGTTTCTGTATGGGCAGAGCGCGGTGTTTGGCGGCAACGTCGGGCTGCTGATCGGCACCGGGTTGCTGATGCAGTTTTTCCTGTTCGGCATGTGGGCGGTGCTCTACACCTACACGCCTGAGTTGTACCCGACCTCCGCCCGGGCCACCGGCTCGGGTTTTGCTTCGGCGGTGGGGCGTATCGGTTCGCTGCTCGGCCCCTTGGTGACCGGCTGGGTGTTTCCCATCACCGGCCAGGGCGGCGTATTCGCCCTGGGCGCGCTGTGCTTCGCCGTGGCGGCGGGGGGGGTCTGGTTGTTCGGGATGGAAACCCGGGGCAAGACGCTGGAAGAGCTGAGCGAAGCGAACGCCACTGACTAAACACAATCCCCTGTGGGAGCGAGCTTGCTCGCGATAGCGGTTCGGCATTCAATATCGATGTCGCCTGATTGACCGCCATCGCGAGCAAGCTCGCTCCCACAATTGGATCTGCGTCCAACCGTGAACTTGCAGGCGATCAAAAAACTGTGGGAGCGAGCTTGCTCGCGAAGGCGGAGTGTCAGTCAACATCGATGTTGAATGTACCGCCGTCTTCGCGAGCAAGCTGACTCCCACCGGGGTTGATCGTTGGGGTTAGGGTTTTACCAGTCGCGCATCCAGGCTGTTCTGCGCCAGGCGCTTGGCCTGGTCCTGGGTCATGCCCAGGTGGGTGTGCAGGGCGTGGAAGTTTTCGGTGACGTAGCCGCCGAAGTACGCCGGGTCATCGGAGTTCACCGTCACCTTCACGCCGCGCTCGAGCATGTCGAGGATGTTGTGTTGCGACATGTCGTCGAACACGCACAGCTTGGTGTTTGACAGCGGGCACACGGTCAATGGAATCTGTTCGTCGATGATCCGCTGCATCAGCCGCTCATCTTCGATGGCCCGCACACCATGGTCGATGCGCTGGATCTTCAGCAGGTCCAGGGCTTGCCAAATGTACTCGGGCGGGCCTTCTTCGCCGGCGTGGGCAACGGTCAGGAAACCCTCGTTGCGTGCGCGGTCGAATACGCGCTGGAACTTGCTCGGTGGATGGCCCATCTCCGAACTGTCCAGGCCCACGGCCACGAAGGCGTCGCGGAACGGCAGCGCCTGGTCGAGGGTTTTCTCGGCTTGTTCTTCGCTCAGGTGACGCAGGAAGCTCAGGATCAGGCCGCTGGTGATGCCCAGTTGTTGCTCACCGTCCTTGAGGGCGGCGGCGATGCCGTTGAGCACCACTTCGAATGGGACGCCACGGTCGGTGTGGGTCTGCGGGTCGAAGAACGGGTCGGTGTGGATCACATTCTGCGCCTTGCACCGCAACAGGTAGGCCCAGGTCAGGTCGTAGAAATCCTGGGAGGTGCGCAGCACATCGGCGCCCTGGTAATAGAGGTCGAGAAATTCCTGCAGGTTGTTGAAGGCATAGGCCTTGCGCAGGGTATCGACGTCGTTCCACGGCAGGGCGATCTTGTTGCGTTCGGCCAGGGCGAACAGCAGCTCGGGCTCCAGCGAGCCTTCCAGGTGCAGGTGCAGTTCAGCCTTCGGCAGGGCGTTGAGCCAGTCGTACATGGTCTTTTTCTCATCAGCGAATCGATGGCGGCCATTCTACAGGGGGCTGGCCGCCCTGTCGGGTAAAACCTGACCGGCTGATCCACTACACGGCCTGGGGCTCCCGCCGGTAAGCATAGGTGTCGGCGAAGCGCGACAGCAGGAATTCGGCGCAGGTCGTCGTTGGGTACTTGGGTGGGTGGGTGTCATCCTGGCAACCGGGCAGGCACTGGATCAGCGTGTCGGGGTGCGGCTCGGCAAAGAATGGCATCGAATAGCGGTCCACTCCCAGCGGGCTGATCACCCGATGCGGCGTGGACAGGTAACGGTCGTTGCTCCAGCGCGCCATCATGTCGCCGAGGTTGACCACGAAGGTGCCATCGATGGGCGGCGCGTCGATCCACTGGCCATTGACGTTGCGCACTTGCAGGCCACCGGCGGCGTCCTGGTAGAGCAGGGTGATGCAACCGTAGTCGGTATGGGCGCCAGCACCTTGCTGTTCGGCGCAACTGGCGGTGTCGCGGGGCGGGTAATGGAGCAGGCGCAGCACGCTCGCCGGTTCGTTGAAGCGCGTGTCGAAAAAGTCCCGTTCGATGCCCAGGGCCAGGGTCATGGCCCGCAGCAGGGTTTGCGCAAGCGCTTGCATGTCACGGTAATGCTGCTCCATCAAGGCTTGCCAGCCGCTCAGGTCTGGGTGGCGGTTGGGGCCGCGCAACGGTTTTTCCACCAGCACCTCGGGGTGATCGGCCGGCAGATGCAGGCCCATGTCGAAGGTTTCCTTCAGGTCGCTGGGCTTGGTCGGGTCCAGTTGTTCCGTGGCGACGGCGCCATAGCCACGATGGTGGCGGGTCTGAGTGATGTCGATCTTGAGTTTTTCTTCGACGGGCAGGGCGAAGAAGCGTTGGGCATTGCCCAGCACCTCGGCGATGCGCGCCGGGCTGATGGGGTGGCCCGTGATGTAGAAGAAGCCCCACTGACGGCAGGCGCGGTCGATCTGCTCGGCGACGCCTTGCCAGGCGTCGGGCTCATTGCCGTAGAGCGGGCCGATGTCGATGATGGGCAGGCTGTTCATGCGGCTTTCCAGATTTGAAATAAGGGCCTCTGTGGGAGCGAGCTTGCTCGCGATAGCGGTATGTCAGCCAATACAGATATGGATGTCAGTCCGCAATCGCGAGCAAGCTCGCTCCCACAATGGGTATTGGGTTGGGCTTGGCAGTTACTTGGGAATCTCAGCCTTCATCCCTTCGACGTAATAATTCATCGACGCCAGTTCCGCGTTGGTGGCGCTTACGCCCGCGGGGATTTTCTCGACGCCGGCCTGGTCCTTGATCGGGCCGGTGAATGGGTGGAAAGCACCGCTCTCGATGTCGGCGATGATCTGCTCGGCTTCGCCCTTGACCGCTGCCGGCACCAGGTCGCTGATCGGCAGTTTCACCGTGCCTTCCTTCAGGCCACCCCAGTAGTCCTGGGATTTCCAGTTGTGGTCAAGCACGCTCTGGGTCGCCTGGATGTAATGCGGGCCCCAGTCATTGACGATGGAGGTCAGCACCGCCTTGGGCCCGAAATGGGCCATGTCCGAAGCGTAGCCCACCGCATAGACGCCGCGGCGTTCGGCGGCCTGGATCGGCGCCGGGCTGTCGGTGTGCTGGAATACGACGTCGACGCCCTGGTCGATCAGCGCGTTGGCGGCGTCGGCTTCCTTGCCCGGGTCGAACCAGGAATTGACCCACACCACTTTGATTTCGGTGCCGGGGTTGTATTTGTTCAGGGCCAGTTGGATGGCGTTGATGTCGCGGATGACTTCCGGGATCGGGAACGAGGCGACGTAGCCGATCTTCTTGGTCTTGGTCATCTTGGCCGCGAGGAAGCCGCCGACGTAGCGACCCTCATAGGTGCGAGCCAGGTAGGTGCCGAGGTTCTTGTCCTGCTTGTAGCCGGTGGCGTGTTCGAAGATGACCTTGGGAAACTGCTTGGCGACCTTCAGCGTCGGGTTCATGTAGCCGAAGGACGTGGTGAAGATCAGGTCGTACTTGTCCTTGGCCATGTTACGGATCACCCGCTCGGCGTCGGCCCCCTCCGGTACGTTTTCCACGTAGTGGGTGGTGATCTGCTCGCCGAACTTCGCCGCCAGTTCCTTGCGCCCTTGTTCATGCTGATAGGTCCAGCCGTGGTCGCCGCTGGGGCCGATGTAGACGAAGCCGCCCTTCAGCGGGTCGGCGGCACTGGCATTCAGGCCGGCGCCCAGGCCGACGGCCGCGACGACGGCGCAAAGCAATTTCTTCAAGGGGCGTTTGTGCATGAACTCGAACTCCATTTTGTTGTGAGGTTGGCTGTGCAGCAGCAATGCAAAATGCTGACCAACAGGACAACTAATCGACACGACCTTCTTGTGGCGAGGGAGCTTGCTCCCGCTGGGCTGCGCAGCGGCCCTGTTTTTTACGGTTGCTTCGCAACCGAGCGGGAGCAAGCTCCCTCGCCACAGGTTCTACATCCGCATAACCTGTGGGAGCGAGCTTGCTCGCGATGAGGCCCTTGAGAACAATAAAGGTGCACCTGCCAGCCACTCGCCACCCCCTGGTGCGTCACAATCGGACGAAACGTTCGCGTCCCCCCACAGTCAGTAACTCATGACCCGTTCACAGTGACAGGCCCGCGATGCTCACTTTGATCAAGCAAGAAAAACTGCTGTTGCTGGCGCTGGCCGCCGTATGTGTCGCCTATCCGCTGGAGCACTGGCTGCTGGGCAGCGGGCAGTTGGTGGCGTTGATCGGCGGCCTGGTCCTGATCGGTTTCATCGTCGCGGCCTCCATGCGCGTGGCCCATCACGCCGAGCTGCTGGCGGAAAAGGTCGGTGATCCTTACGGCACCATGATCCTCACCTTGTCGGCGGTGCTGGTGGAAGTGGTGATCCTGGCGATCATGATGAACACCGAAGCCTCGTCGACGCTGGCGCGGGACACGATCTACTCGGCGGTGATGCTCGACATCAATGGCATCCTCGGGCTCGCGGCGTTGATGGGCGGGATCAAGCATGGCGAGCAGGTCTACAACGACGATTCGGCGCGCACCTACAGCGTGATGATTCTCACGGCCATGGGCGTGTCGATGGTGGTGCCGGAGTTCATCCCCCGGGATAGTTGGAAAACCTATTCTGCCTTCACCATCGGCGCGATGATCGTGTTGTACACGCTGTTCCTGCGCATGCAGGTCGGGCCCCACAGTTACTTCTTCAGCTACAGCTACCCGGAAAAGCGCCGCAAGAAAGAACCGGTGGAAAACGAACCGGAACCTGTCAGCCTGACGATTTCCATCAGTGCGCTGGTGTTTGGCGTGGTGGTGATCGGTGCGTTGGCTGAAGTGATGTCCAAGGCCATCGACCTGGGGCTGGAAGGCTCGGGTGCTCCGCCCGTGGTCACGGCGATCCTGGTGGCGGCGATCTCCGCCGCGCCGGAAATTCTCACCGCCCTGCGCGCGGCCCTCGCCAATCGCATGCAGGCGGTGGTGAACATCGCGCTGGGGGCGTCGTTGTCCACCGTGATCCTTACTGTGCCGGTGATGGAAGCCATGGCCCTCTACACCGGCCAGCCTTTCCAGATGGCGATGACCCCGGTGCAGACGGTGATGATTTTCATCACCCTGATCGTCTGCGCGATCAACCTCAACGATGGTGAAACCAATGCCATCGAAGGCATGACGCATTTTGTGTTGTTCGCGACGTTTATCATGTTGTCCCTGCTGGGCCTCTGAGCCCAGCACCATCCCCCTTGTGGGAGCGAGCTTGCTCGCGATGGCGCCAGACAAACAGCATTGAAGTTGAATGTCAGGCCGCTATCGCAAGCAAGCTCGCTCCCACAGGGGATTTGGGTTGGGGTCAGGTGCCGGCGCTCAACTCCCGCGCCGCCTGGCTGTGATCGGCAATCAAGCCCTTCAAGTCCATCCCCTCGACTTGCCCGTCGATCACCCGCCATTGCCCCCCGATCATCACCCGGTCCGCCCGGTCCGCGCCGCACAGCAGCAGGGCCGAGACCGGGTCATGGCTGCCGGAGAAGCGCAGCTCAGCGAGCTTGAACAGCGCCAGGTCGGCCTGTTTGCCCACGGCCAATTCGCCGATATCGCTGCGCCCGAGCAGTTGCGCCGAGCCCCGGGTCGCCCAGCCCAGTACGCGCTCCGGCGTGATCGCTTGCGCGCCGTAGCGCAGGCGCTGGATGTACAGCGCCTGGCGGGTTTCGAGGATCATGTTCGAGGCATCGTTGGATGCCGAGCCGTCGACACCCAGGCCCACGGGTGCGCCGGCGGCGGTCAGCTCCAGGGTCGGGCAAATGCCCGAGGCCAGGCGCATGTTCGAACTGGGGCAATGGCAGATGCCGGTGCCGGCGGCACCGAGTCGGGCGATTTCGTCAGGGTTGAAGTGAATGCCATGGGCCAACCAGGTCCGAGGGCCGAGCCAGCCGACGCTGTCCAGGTAATCCACGGTGCGCAGGCCGAAGCGTTGCAGGCAGAACGCTTCTTCGTCGAGGGTTTCGGCCAAGTGGGTGTGCAAGCGAACGTCGAGGGTTTCCGCCAGCTCGGCGCTGGCGCTCATGATCTGCGGCGTGACCGAAAACGGCGAGCAGGGCGCCAGGGCAATCTGGATCTGTGCGCCGTCGCCGCGCTCGTGGTATTCGGCGATCAGGCGCTGACTGTCGTCAAGAATCACCTCGCCCTGCTGCACGGTCTGTTGCGGTGGCAAGCCACCGTCGGCCTCGCCCAGGCTCATGGAGCCACGGGTCAACATCGCCCGCATGCCCAGCTCACGGACACTTTGCACTTGCACGTCGATGGCATTTTCCAGGCCCTGGGGAAACAGGTAATGATGGTCGGCCGCCGTGGTGCAGCCCGACAGCAGCAACTCGGCCAAGGCCACTTTGCTCGCCAGGGCGAGTTTTTCCGGGGTCAGCCGCGCCCACACCGGGTAGAGGGTTTTCAGCCAGGGGAACAACGGCTGGTTCACCACCGGCGCCCAGGCGCGGGTCAGGGTCTGGTAGAAGTGATGATGGGTGTTGATCAAGCCCGGCAGGATCACATGCTCGCGCGCGTCAAAGACGTGGTCGCAGGGCTGGGCGGGTTGTTGGCCGACGCTCAGCAGTTCGACGATCACACCGCCCTGCAGGACGAGACCGCCACGGGCATCGAGGTCGTTAGCCGTGAAAATGGCGAGGGGATTTTTTAACCAGGTACGGGTCGCAGGCATGGTGGCCGGCTCCTCTGAAAGTGGGTTCAGGTTAGCCAGCTCAGTGATGCCCTGTCTGCTGATCCAGGGTCGCCCATTGGATAGGGCAAGGTGCGGAGTTTACTCAGGTTGCCGGACACATTTCCAGTGCCTGACCCAGGTTTCAATGTAGGAGAGGGCTTGGTGGGAGCGAGCTTGCTCGCGATAGCGGCCTGACATTCAGCATCAATGTCGCCTGATCTGGCGCCATCGCGAGCAAGCTCGCTCCCACAGGGATAGGGGGTTCCACAGGGTATCGGGTGGTTACCAGGGGATTGTTTCGCCTTTGTAATTGACGAAGTGATGCCCACCCTTGCCGGCGAAGGCATTCACTTGGTCGATCAGCCCACGGGTGCTGGTCTCGACATCGAGGTCCGCGCCTTCGCCGCCCATGTCGGTTTTCACCCAGCCCGGGTGCAGCGACAATACCGTCAATGACTGTTCGCCCAGTTGGCTGACGAAGCTGTTGGTCATGGAGTTGAGCGCTGCCTTGCTGGCCTTGTACAGCGCCAGTTCCGGCGCGTCGGGCATGGTCACGCTGCCCAGCACTGAACTCATGAAGGCCAGCACGCCGCTGCCCTCGCGGATCTGGCCGACGAAGCGTTGGGCCAGGTTGATCGGCGCCACGGCGTTGGTGAAGAACAGCTGGCCGACTTCGGCCAGCGTCGCGCCGCCCGGGCTCTGGTTATCTGGGCCCTTGACCCCGGCGTTGACGAACAACAGGTCGAAGGTCTCGCCCTTGAGCTGCTGGCTCAAGGCGATGACGGCTTGCTGGTCGTCCATGTCGAGTTTTTCGATCCGCACCGGGCCCAGCGCCTTCAAAGCCTCGGCGTTCTGCGGGGTGCGCACGGTGGCGGTCACGTTCCAGCCATCGCTGAGCAGCGTCTTCACCAGGCCGAGGCCCAGGCCCCGGGAGGCGCCGATGATCAATGCGTTTCTTGCCGAAGTCATGAGGGGCATCCTTGAAAGAAAAAGGTCACGGGTTTAATGGACAACGTTGCCCGAGCCGTTGTTTCAGCTCTTGACGCAACGCGTCGAGTTCGGTCATGCGGGTTTCGATCAGGTTCAGCTTGTCTTGCAGCAATTGCGTCACGGCGCAGTCCGGGTCGGGGGCGTTCCACAGGGCGGCGACGCTCGCGCCGATCTCGCCCAGGGTAAAGCCCAGGCGCTGGGCGGTCTTGATATAGAGCACCAGTTGGACGATGTCGGCGGGGTAGTCGCGATAGCCATTGGCGCTGCGCGATGCTGCGATCAGGCCACGTTGCTCGTAGAAACGCAGCGTGTCTCGACTGACGGCGCAGGCTTGGGCTAATTCACCGATACGCATTGCGAAGCTCCAGAGGACTTGACCTTGGAGCATACCCCAGGCTTTAGCCTCTTTGCTCCTCGATTATCTGGAGCAACGTGTATGTGGAGTTCGATGCAATATCGCCGGGTGGTGCTTGGCAGCGCCTGGTACGACCTGATCGTGTCGGCCGCGCTGGCCACGCCGTGGAGCTTTGCGGCGGTGCATGGCGTATTGGTGAGCATGACTCAGCTCTTTGACCTGCCTGGGGACCTGCCACCGTTTGCGCCGGCGCATGAGCTGATGGTGATGCTGATGGGCTCGATTGTCTGCGTGTGGGCGGTGTTGCGGATTCGTGATCCCCAGGCGCTGTACGGGCGTTATGACGCGGTGGGGCGGTTTCTGTTCTCGGCCTGGATGCTGTATGCGCTGCTTCATGGAGCCAGTGCGGTGTTGTGGGCTTTCCTGTTTTTCGAAGTGGTGTGGGGCGTCATGCAGATGCTGCCCGTCCGTGGCGAGGGAGCTTGCTCCCGCTGGGGGGCGCCGCACCCCTCATAGGCAGGCGACTGCTGCGCAGTCGAGCGGGAGCAAGCTCCCTCGCCACAGGGTTCTCAATGCCCCGCCTGCCAAGGCTGCCCCAGGGACACCGGCGCGTACAGCCGCGTGCGCACGGCATCCCGGGACAGCAGCACCAGCACCAAAATGGTCGCGGCATAGGGCAGCATCGCCAGCAGGCTCGACGGAATCGCCAACCCCAATCCCTGGGCTACCAGGTGCAGGATGCTGGCGAGACCGAACAGGTAGGCGCCCAGCAGCAGGCGCCACACCCGCCAACTGGCGAACACCACCAGCGCCAGGGCGATCCAGCCGCGCCCGGCGCTCATGTTCTCGGCCCACATCGGCGTGTAGGCCAGTGACAGATAGGCGCCGGCCAACCCGGCCATGGCGCCGCCAAACAGCACCGCCAGGGTCCGCACCCGCACCACCGGCAGGCCCATGGCACTGGCGGCATCGGGGTTCTCGCCGACGGCCTGGATGATCAGTCCGGCGCGGCTTTTCACGATCACCCACGCCACCAGCGCAAACAGCGCAAAGGAGAGGTACACCAGCAGGTCCTGGGCGAACAGCATCCGCCCGATCAAGGGGATGTCACTCAGGTAGGGAATGGCCAACGGCTCGAAGCCCGCCAGCGGTTTACCGACCCAGGCCGCCCCGACAAAGCTCGACAGGCCCACGCCGAAAATCGTCAGTGCCAGTCCGGTGGCGACCTGATTGGCGTTGAACACCAGCGCCACCAGCGCGAACAATGCCGACAACAGCATTCCCGCAGCCATTGCCAACAGCACGCCGAGCCAGAGGTGGCCGCTGTTGAACGCGACGATAAAACCAATCACCGCGCCGAACAGCATCATGCCTTCCTGGCCCAGGTTCAGGACGCCGCTTTTTTCGCAAACCAACTCACCCAGGGCCACCAGCAGCAGCGGTGTGCCGCAGCGAACCATGGCATAGAAAATATTGCTCAACAGGTCGATATCCATCACAAGGCTCCTGCCTGTACCGCGGTAGTTCGGGCGCGCCGGGTCCAGCGCAGGTTCAGGCGTGGCCGGTAGAGAATCAGCACGTCGCAGGCCAACAGGAAAAACAGCATCATCCCCTGGAACAACTGGGTGATTGCCTGGGGCAGGTTCAGCGACATCTGCGCACTCTCACCGCCGATGTACAGCAGGGCCATCAACAGGCTGGCAAACAGAATGCCGATGGGATTGAGGCGCCCGAGGAACGCCACGGTAATCGCCGCATAGCCATAGCCCGGCGACACCTGCGGCACCAGTTGGCCGATCGGCCCGGCGACTTCGCAGACGCCGGCCAGACCGGCCAGCGCACCGCTGATCAGCAGCGCCAGCCACACCAGCGGCTTCTGGCGAAAGCCGGCAAAACCAGCGGCGCGGGCATCGAGGCCCAGCACCTTGATCTGAAAACCAACAAAGCTTTTCTGCAGCAAGACCCACACCGCTACCAGCGCCAGCAGGGCGAAATACAGCCCGGCATGGACGCGGCCATCCTCCAGCAGCAACGGCAGGCGACTGGCCTCGCCGAACATCGCCGACTCGGGGAAGTTGAACCCCGCCGGGTCTTTCAACGGCCCGTGGACGCAAAAGAGCAGCAGGTTCAGGGCGATGTAGTTGAGCATGATGCTGGTCAGGATCTCGTTGGCGTTGAAGCGCGTGCGCAGCCACGCCGTGAGCGCGGCCCAAGCCGCCCCGGCCAGGGTGCCGGTCAGCAGGATCAACACCAATGCCCAGCGACTCTGCACGTCGATGAGGTTCACCGCCACGGCACTGCCGGCCAGGGCGCCCAGCAGCAATTGGCCTTCGGCGCCGATGTTCCAGATCCGCGCCTGATAGGCCACTGCCAGGCCGAGGGCGCAGAGCAGGATCGGCAAGGTCTTGACCAGCCATTCGGACATTCCGTACAGGTCGCTGATCGGGGCGATCAACAGGGTGTACAACGTTTGCAACGGGTCATGCCCAAGGGCGATAAACAGCAGCGAGCCGCTGCCCAGGGTCAACACGGCGGCCAAGAGCGGCGAGCACCAGAGCATCAGGCGCGATTGCTGGCCGCGGGGTTCGAGAGAAAGCAGCATGTGGAACTCCGTTAAACCGGCGCGGGGGCAGGGGATTGAGGGGCGTCGAACTGGCCGGCCATCCAGGCGCCGACGTCGCTGAGGCGGGTCTCGACGGTAGGACGCAAGGCCGACAGGCGCCCGCCGCACAAGGCACCGAGACGGTCGCTGATCTGGAACAGTTCATCGAGGTCTTCGGAGATCACCAGGATCGCCGCGCCCGCGTCGCGCAGGGTGATCAGGGCACGATGGATGGTCGCCGCCGCGCCGACGTCCACGCCCCAGGTCGGATGCGCGGCCACCAGCAGCTTTGGCTGTTGCAGGATTTCCCGGCCCAGGATGAATTTTTGCAAGTTGCCCCCCGAAAGGCTGCGCGCAGGGGTTTTGGTGTCGGGCGTCTTCACGCCAAAACGACGGATGATCTCCTCGGCCAGGTGTTCGACCTTGCTGCGTCGAACCAGCCCATGGCTGACCAGGCCCTGCTGGAAGGCGCTGAGCAGGGCGTTATCCGCCAGGCTCAATTGCGGCACGGCGCCATGGCCCAGGCGTTCAGCGGGGACGAATGCCAGGCCGAGCTGGCGACGAGCGTCGGGGCGCAGGTGCGCTACGGGCTGGTCGCCGAATCGAATCGTTTCGCCTTGCTGGCGGGGAAGCGGCGTTTCCCCACTGAGCAATGCCAGCCATTCGTCCTGGCCATTGCCCGCCACCCCGGCGATGCCGACGATTTCGCCGCTGCAAACCTCAAGGTCAATGTCCCGTAACGAGCAGCCGAACGGGTCGGGGTTGTGCCAGGACAGCTTGTTGATGTGCAGGAAGGCTTTGTCTGCGCTGACCTTGGGGTAATCCGTCATCAGTCCTGCGGCCTCGCCAACCATCAGTTGCGCCAACTCTCGGTCCGAGCAATGCGCCGGGGTGCAATGCCCTGAGACGCGTCCGCCGCGCAGCACCGTGGCGCTGTGGCACAACGCGCGCACCTCCCCGAGCTTGTGGCTGATAAACAAAATGCTGCAGCCCTCGCTCGCCAGGCGGCGCAAGGTCACGAACAGTTCTTCGGCTTCTGCGGGCGTGAGTACCGAGGTCGGTTCATCGAGAATCAACAACCGAATGTCTTGCATCAGGCAGCGAATGATCTCTACCCGCTGGCGCTCGCCAATCGACAGGCTGTGGACCAGCCGCTGTGGTTCCAGGGCCATGCCGTAGCGCCGGGACACCTCGCGGATCCGGGGCTCCAGTTGCGCTGGCGTACCGGCTGCCGCGCCCATCGCCAGGGCAATGTTCTGCGCAACGGTGAGGGTTTCGAACAGCGAGAAATGCTGGAACACCATGCCGATGCCCAGGCTGCGGGCCTGGGCCGGGTTACGCAGGTTGACGCGCTGGCCCTGCCAGATCACCTCACCGGAATCGGCAGCGGTGACGCCGTAGATAATCTTCATCAGGGTGCTTTTGCCCGCACCGTTTTCCCCCAGCAAGGCGTGGATCTCGCCGGGCTGGATGCTCAGGTCGATGGCGTCGTTGGCCAGGCAACCGGGGTAGCGTTTGCTGATCTTGCGCAATTGCAGGCGCGCGATGGAGTCGGGGTTGGACATGACAGGCTCGGGCCGATGGACAGGAATGCCTGTGGATAAAGCAATTTCCTGGCCATCAGGTCAGGAAATTGTCTTGAGTCCCGTTACTGAGGCCTTCCGCGTCGGGCCTGAGCATCTGTAGTGGGGAAATTCTGCACTACCTTGGCGCGCACGGGTCTGGCCCAGGCAGCGGTTTGCCCTGAAATGGGTGGTCAAAAATTGAACAAGCGGCTGTGAGCTATGTCCTTCACGGGGCGGAAGGAGCCATGAACGGGTTATCCACAGGTTGCTCCACAGTTATTGTGTGCAAGCCGGAAACTCGGGCATAAGCACTACGGGGCTTTCTTCTAAAGGTGATAAACCGCTGCAAGCGGTTGTTTTGTGGATGGATTTGGCCCTTGGGAAGGACTTTGGCTGAAAAATGAGCAACCCGCTGAAACCCGCATGACAGAAGGGTTACAGAGGGATGTGCTCAGGTTATCCACAGTCGGGTGCACAGTGGATGTGGGCAAGTTGAACGATTGCGCGATGCCCTGAAAGATTGCAGCCTGCGAACTCAACGCTCTAACAGGATCCGTCCACGGCTCAGGTCGGCCAGTTGCGTTTGCAAGGTTTCGATGTGGGCTTCGCCTACGGCCAATTGCAGGTCCACGCCATTGGCGGTGAAGCGTTCTTCATTCACCAGCCCGCCGCACTCGGCGACGCGCAGTTTCACCAGGGGCAGTTCGGCGAACCCGCAACTACAGTGCAGCGGCACGCGGCTGATCAATTCGATTTTCTCAGCGTTTTGCAGGCATTTGTTCGCGCCGCCACCGTAGGCTCGGGCCAGCCCGCCGGTGCCCAGTTGAATCCCGCCATACCAGCGAATCACCAGCACCACGACCTGATCGCAGGCCTGGGCTTCGATCGCGGCCAGGATTGGCCGCCCGGCGGTGCCACCCGGCTCGCCATCGTCGTTGCTGCGGTACTGGTCGCCGAGTTTCCAGGCCCAGCAATTGTGGGTGGCATCCAGGTCGCTGTGCTGCTCGATAAAAGCCTGGGCATCGGCGGGGCTGGTGATGGGCGCGGCGAAGGTAATGAAGCGGCTTTTGCGAATTTCTTCGCGGTGCTCGCAAAAACCGGCAAGGGTAAAGGGCATGGCGATCTTAGAGAGTGGGTGTCAGGCCGCAGCCCTTGAGAATGATGCGGATCAGGTTGTCGCCTGCGTCGATCATGTCTTGTTTGGTCAACTTGCTGCGACCGGTCACGCGACAGATCTGGGTGGCGAAGTCGGCGTAATGCTGGGTGCTGCCCCACAACAGAAAGATGAGATGCACCGGGTCGATCGGGTCCATCTTGCCAGCGTCGATCCAGGCCTGGAACACGGCGGCCCGGCCATTGAACCAGGCACGGTAATCCTGGTTGAAATATTCGGTCAGGCATTCGCCCCCGCTGATCACTTCCATGGCGAACAGTCGCGAGGCCTGGGGCTGGCGACGAGAGAACTCCATTTTGGCACGGATGTAGCGGGTCAAGGCTTCGGCCGGATCATCCTCGGCGGTGAGGGTGTTGAAGGTGCTGTCCCACAATTCGATGATGTTGCTCAGCACCGCCACGTACAGGCCGAGTTTATTGGTGAAGTAATAATGCAGGTTCGCCTTGGGCAGCCCGGCCTTGAGGGCGATGGCATTCATGCTGGTGCCTTTGAACCCGTGGCGAGCGAATTCATCTTCGGCGGCCTTGAGAATCGTCTCTTCGTTCTTTTGACGAATGCGGCTGGTGGGCTTGCCACCGTGGGCAGGGACTTCAAAGGTCATGGGCGTTTCCGGGCTGGGTCTGTGGGCAAGCAAATGCGTTGATAGCGCACCGGCATCGATCCGACAAGTGCCATCACACTAAAAGCTTCTTGGTGGCGATCATCTGGCCCCCTGTGGGAGCGGGCTTGCTCGCGAAAGCGGAGGTCTATTCAATACAGGTGTCGACTGACACAACGCCTTCGCGAGCAAGCCCGCTCCCACAGGGGTTAACGGGTGGCCGCCAGGCTCTCGAGAAAACTCTCCAGCACCAGATGAGGCCGGCGCCCTTTGCGCGTGACCGACGCCAGGCTCAAGTCATAGAACCGTGCCGCAGGCTTAAGGGCCCGCAACCGACCCTGCTGGACCCAGAGGTTGGCGTAGTGATCGGGCAGGTAGCCGATATAGCGCCCGGTAAGAATCAGGAACGCCATGCCTTCGCGGTCCGATGCACTCGCGGTGCAATTAAGCGCCTGGTAGTGGGCCTGGATCTCGGCCGGCAGGCGGAACGTCGGGGCGATGGCGTCCTGGCTGTTGAGGCGTGCGTCTTCAAGTTGTTGGTCATCGACATAAAACAGTGGATGCCCGACCGCGCAGTACAGCAGCGAACGTTCACTGTAGAGCGGTTGATATTCCAGCCCGGACAGGGCACTGGCCTGGGGAACCACGCCGACATGCAAGCGACCGTCGAGCACGCCTTGCTCGACTTCGTTGGGGGCGATCATGCGAATCTGGATCTGCACGTCAGGCCCGCGCTCTTTCAATTGCGCCAGGGCGTGGGTGATGCGCATGTGGGGCAGGGTGACCAGGTTGTCGGTGAGGCCGATGGTCAACTCACCGCGCAGATGCTGGTGCAGCCCGTTTACCTCGGTGCGAAAGCTTTCCAGTGCGCTCAATAACTGCAACGCCGATTGATAGACCTCGCGCCCTTCTTCGGTCAGGGAAAACCCCGCGCGCCCACGTTGGCACAGACGCAGGCCGAGGCGCTGTTCAAGGTCGCTCATCTGCTGGCTGATGGCTGAGCGACCGATTCCCAGTACGGTTTCCGCGGCGGAGAATCCACCGCACTCCACGACGCTGCGAAAAATGCGCAGCAGGCGAATATCAAAGTCGCTGACCTGGGCCAGAGGATCGGGACGTCGAGCGCTCATAGTTTAGTGATCCGCCGACTGAAGGTTACAAAAGTTGGATTTCATTGACTTTATCGTCGTGGCAACTTAGCTGCAAGAACGCCTTTCGCTCCCCTGTCGCTTATGACCTGCGAGGTTTTGTCGATGAACATGCCCGAACACGCTGCCGGTTCCCTGGCTAGCCAGCTCAAGCTGGATGCCCACTGGATGCCTTACACCGCCAATCGAAATTTCCAGCGCGATCCGCGCCTGATCGTCGCTGCCGAAGGCAGCTGGTTGGTGGATGACAAGGGGCGCAAGGTCTACGACTCGCTGGCGGGCCTGTGGACATGTGGCGCCGGGCACACCCGCAAGGAAATCCAGGAAGCGGTCGCCAAGCAACTGGGTACTCTCGATTATTCGCCGGGGTTCCAGTACGGCCATCCGCTGTCATTCCAACTGGCGGAAAAGATCACCAGCCTGACCCCAGGCAACCTCAATCATGTGTTCTTTACCGATTCCGGTTCCGAGTGCGCCGATACCGCAGTGAAGATGGTCCGCGCCTACTGGCGTCTCAAGGGCCAGGCGACCAAGACCAAGATGATTGGCCGTGCCCGTGGTTATCACGGTGTGAACATCGCCGGCACCAGCCTCGGCGGTGTCAGTGGCAACCGCAAGCTGTTCGGCCAGGCCATGATGGACGTCGATCACTTGCCCCACACCTTGCTGGCCAGCAACGCCTATTCCCGTGGCATGCCGAAAGAGGGTGGCATCGCCTTGGCGGATGAGCTGTTGAAGCTGATCGAACTGCACGATGCGTCCAATATCGCTGCGGTGTTTGTCGAGCCGATGGCAGGATCGGCCGGCGTACTGGTGCCGCCTGAGGGGTATCTCAAGCGCCTGCGGGAAATCTGCGACCAGCACAGCATTCTGCTGGTGTTCGACGAAGTGATCACCGGTTTCGGCCGCACCGGTTCGATGTTTGGTGCCGACAGCTTTGGCGTGACCCCGGACCTGATGTGCATCGCCAAGCAAGTCACCAATGGCGCGATCCCCATGGGCGCGGTGATTGCCAGCTCGGAGATCTACCAGACCTTCATGAACCAGCCAACGCCCGAGTACGCAGTGGAGTTCCCCCACGGCTACACCTACTCGGCACACCCGGTGGCCTGCGCGGCGGGCCTGGCGGCGCTGGACCTGCTGCAGAAGGAAAACCTGGTGCAGAGCGTGGCCGAAATAGCCCCGCATTTCGAGAATGCCTTGCACGGTCTGAAGGGCGCGAAGAACGTCATCGACATCCGCAACTATGGCCTGGCCGGCGCGATCCAGATCGCCGGGCGCGATGGCGATGCCATCGTGCGTCCGTTCGAAGCCGGCATGGCGTTGTGGAAAGCCGGGTTCTATGTGCGGTTCGGCGGCGACACTCTGCAGTTCGGGCCAACGTTCAACAGCAAGCCACAGGACCTGGATCGCCTGTTCGATGCAGTCGGTGAAGTGCTGAATAAACTCGACTGACGCATTCTTTAACAACGGGCGCCCGGCCATGGGCGCCTGTGGATAATTCTGGAGTCCTCATGAGCCTCATCCCGCATTTGATCAATGGCGAACTGCTGAGCGACAGCGCTCGCACCGCCGATGTGTTCAACCCGTCTACTGGCCAGGCCATTCATAAGGTGCCATTAGCTGATCGCGCAACTATCCAGCAGGCCATCGATGCCGCCAAGGCAGCTTTTCCGGCCTGGCGCAATACACCAGCGGCCAAGCGCGCCCAGGTGATGTTTCGTTTCAAGCAATTGCTGGAGCAGAACGAGGCGCGTATCGCCCAGTTGATCAGCGAGGAACACGGCAAGACCTTGGAAGACGCGGCCGGTGAGCTCAAGCGCGGCATCGAAAACGTCGAGTTTGCCTGTGCAGCGCCGGAAATCCTGAAGGGCGAATACAGCCGTAACGTAGGACCGAACATCGACGCTTGGTCAGACTTTCAACCTTTAGGCGTGGTGGCGGGCATCACCCCGTTCAACTTCCCGGCGATGGTGCCGCTGTGGATGTATCCGCTGGCGATCGTCTGCGGCAACTGCTTCATTCTCAAGCCGTCCGAGCGTGATCCGAGTTCGACGCTGCTGATCGCCCAGTTGTTGCTGGAAGCCGGTTTGCCCAAGGGTGTACTGAGCGTCGTCCATGGCGACAAGGCTGCGGTGGATGCACTGATCGAAGCGCCGGAAGTCAAGGCGCTGAGTTTTGTCGGTTCGACGCCGATTGCCGAGTACATCTATGCCGAGGGCACTCGACGTGGCAAACGTGTCCAGGCGCTGGGCGGGGCGAAGAACCATGCGGTGCTGATGCCGGATGCCGACCTGGACAATGCCGTCAGCGCGCTGATGGGCGCGGCATACGGTTCATGCGGTGAGCGTTGCATGGCAATTTCGGTGGCGGTGTGTGTCGGCGACCAAGTGGCGGATGCGCTGGTGTCCAAATTGGTGCCGCAAATCAAGGCGCTTAAGATTGGCGCCGGTACGTCTTGCGGGTTGGACATGGGGCCGCTGGTGACCGGTCAGCATCGGGACAAGGTCAGTGGCTATATAGAAGAGGGTGTGACAGCAGGCGCTTCACTGGTGGTTGATGGTCGTGGCTTGAGTGTGGCCGGGCATGAAGAAGGTTTCTTCCTCGGCGGTTGCCTGTTCGATCGCGTGACCCCCGAGATGCGTATCTATAAGGAAGAGATCTTTGGACCGGTGCTGTGCATCGTCCGGGTCAATAGCCTGGAAGAGGCGATGCAACTGATCAATGATCACGAGTATGGCAACGGCACCTGCATCTTCACCCGCGATGGCGAAGCGGCGCGGTTGTTCTGCGATGAGATCGAAGTCGGCATGGTGGGCGTCAACGTTCCATTGCCGGTGCCAGTGGCTTATCACAGCTTTGGTGGTTGGAAGCGTTCGCTATTCGGCGACCTGCATGCCTATGGCCCGGACGGCGTGCGTTTCTATACCCGTCGCAAGGCCATTACCCAGCGTTGGCCGCAGCGTGCCAGCCATGAGGCTTCACAATTCGCTTTCCCCAGCTTGTAATTGGAAGTGAAGAGGCCGGCGCCCCATGGGGCCGGGCCCGGGGTGTGTCGCGGGGGTTGTGGGTGTTTGGAGAAAATCTTATATATAGATGGGGGCGGGTAGTTGGGCTGGGAGGATTATT
>NZ_JABAEE010000069.1:0-34850 GCF_023701885.1 Pseudomonas sp. CG7
GGCTGGACGCGGTTTTTGATCGAACTGCCGAAGGGTAATTAAGGCCGAATCAAGTCCCTGTGGCGAGGGAGCTTGCTCCCGCTGGGCTGCGCAGCGGCCCCGAAACCTGGACACGCCGTGTATCAGGCTGACCTCGCCAGCCGCTTTTGGGACCGCTTCGCGCTCCAGCGGGAGCAAGCTCCCTCGCCACAAAGGCCCCTTAAGCCATCTCCCTCGCCACAAAAGCCCCTCTGCGCGCACTTCCCGCCACGCGGCTTATACCTTCGTCGGGGCCATTCGACATTTCCCAGACTGCGTCTAATCTGAAGGCACAGTGCCACGTACTGGGTAGGCCAATGCCTACCGCAATACCGGAATCGGACAGCCGGTCTTAAAGTCCGAGTAAGGGTCGCAGATAACCAGTTATTCGCAAATAACCTGTTAGCAACACTGTTCAAGGACCGAACCATGACGTCGTATTCTCACGGTCATTCCCTTTCCCAACCACAACCGCGCATCCTCTGGAGTGCCGTGCTGGTGGCCATTGCCGCGAGCGTTGGCGTGCTCGCGCTCAATGGCGCGAGTGCATCGAACATCGGCTTGAGCGTGGCGATCCTGGCCTTGGGCGCCGGGGTTGGCGTGTGGGCTGCACGCTCGCAACGCCAGCAGTTCGACAGCGCCCTCGCCGCCGCCATGGCCGACCACGACCTGCAAGGCAGCGAGCACCAGGCTCATAAAACCCACGCACAATTCAACGAAGTCATTCTCGGTGCCATGCCGATCTGGGCCAAGCAAGTCGAAAGCTCCCGGCAGCAGACCGAAACCGCGATCGTCTCCCTGACCAGCCGCTTCACCGGCATTTCGTCACGCCTGGAAGACACCGTACAAGCCTCGCAACTGGCCGCCGGTGAACTGGCCGGCCAGAGCAACGGCGGTGCCGTGCAGGTGCTGGCCCAGAGCGAAGGCGAACTGGTCAAGGTCATCGATTCCCTGAAGGCCACCCAGGCCAGCCGCGACGAAACCCTGGCCCAGGTGCGCAACCTGACGGCTTATACCGGCGAGCTGCGGACCATGGCCGCCGACGTCGCGGCGATTGCCGCGCAGACCAACCTGCTCGCCCTCAACGCCGCCATTGAAGCCGCCCGTGCCGGCGAAGCCGGGCGTGGCTTTGCCGTGGTGGCCGATGCCGTGCGCAGCCTGTCGAGCAAGTCCAGCGAGACCGGCCAGCAGATGTCGGCCAAGGTCGACATCATCAACACCGCCATCACCCAACTGGTCCATGCCGCGTCCAGCGGTGCCGACCAGGACAGCCATTCCGTCAGCGCCTCCGAGCAGAGCATCCAGCAGGTGCTGGAGCGCTTCAAGAGTGTCACTGGCCGGCTGGCCGACTCGGCCGACATGCTGCAACGGGAAAGCTTCGGCATCCGCGATGAACTCACCGAGGTGCTGGTCAGCCTGCAATTCCAGGACCGGGTCAGCCAGATCCTCAGCCACGTGCGCGACAACATCGAGGACCTGCATGTGCACTTGCAGCAGGCCAGTCAGTCGCCCGAACAGGCTGTTTCCATCGACGCCCGCCAATGGCTGGCGCGCATGGAAACCACTTACGCCACCGACGAGCAACGCCGCAATCACCACGGCGACTCGAGCGCGCAACAGACTTCACAGGAAATAACCTTTTTTTAGGAGAGCCGTTCATGGCTAAAAGTGTATTGGTTGTCGACGACTCCGCGAGCGTTCGGCAGGTGGTCGGCATCGCGTTGAAAAGTGCCGGCTATGACGTGATCGAAGCCAGCGATGGCAGGGACGCCCTGGGCAAGCTCACCGGCCAGAAAGTGCACCTGATCATCAGCGACGTGAACATGCCCAACATGGACGGCATCACCTTCGTCAAGGAGGTCAAGAAGCTGGCCAGCTACAAGTTCACGCCGATCATCATGCTCACCACCGAATCCCAGGAATCGAAGAAACAGGAAGGCCAGGCCGCTGGGGCCAAAGCCTGGGTGGTCAAGCCGTTCCAGCCGGCGCAGATGCTGGCGGCGGTCTCCAAGCTGATTCTTCCTTGATGGCCGGAGGCTTAGATGCCGTTGCATTACGAAACAAACAATGACACCGCCCAGGTGCACATCGACGGCGAGCTGACGATCTACACCGCGGCCGAACTGGCCGCGCAATGGTTGCCGCACCTGGGCGCAACACCGCGGATGGCCCTGGATCTGTCGCAAATCACCGAGATGGACGGCGCCGGCCTGCAACTGCTGTTGATGGTACAGCGCGAGGCCTCCAGGGCCGGGACCCAACTGACACTGACCGGCCAAAGCAAGGCCGTCACGGAAACACTTGCCCTGTGCAACCTGGTTGCCTAGGACCGCAATACGTCGGACACGACAAAGGATATGAGCGTGAGCATCAATCTCGATCAGGCACAACAGACCTTCATCGTCGAGGCACGGGAACAGTTGCAGGCGATGGAAGAGTCGCTGCTGCAACTGGAAACCGACCCTGGTGACGATGACGCCATTGGCGCGATCTTCCGGGCGGCCCACACGATCAAGGGCTCGGCCGGGCTGTTCGGCCTGGAACCGATCGTCAGTTTCACCCACATCGTCGAAGACGTGCTCGATCGCCTGCGCAACGGCAGCGTTGAGGTGGACGCCGGCCTGATCGCGGTGCTACTCAAGTCCAGCGATCACATGCTGGAGCTGATCAACGTGGCCGCCAACCAGGGCGGCGCGCTGCCGCCGCCGGCCCTGCAACGGGAAGTGGAGCTGTGCCAGATCCTGCAGGAGTACCAGGCGCCCTCGCCCGCCGCGGCCCCGACGCCCGCCCCTGAAACCCGCCCCAGTGAACCCGGCGAAACGCGTCTCTGGCACATCTCCCTGCGCTTCGGCCAGGACGTGTTCCGCAACGGCATGGACCCGCTGTCGTTCCTGCGCTACCTGCAAACCCTGGGTGAAATCGTCGACATCGCCACCCTGACCGACACCCTGCCCGCCGCCGACGCCTGGGATGCCGAGTCCTGCTACCTGGGCTTCGACATCGCGTTTCGCTCGGCCGCCAGTCACGGCGCGATCAACGAAGTGTTCGACTTCGTCCGGGAAGACTGCGAAATCGACATCGTGGCCATCGATGACGCCGCCGCGCCACAGGGAAACACTGGCCTGGTCACGACCTCGCCGGAGCCGCCCGAGGAAAACACCGCGTTGGTCGCCACCGGCGAATTGCTCGGCGACCAGCGCAAGACCCCGCGCATGCCCGCCCAGATCGCCACCGACAAACAGCCGGTGACCAGCGACAGCAAGGGCAAGGACGGCACCTACGTGCGGGTCAATGCCGACAAGCTCGACGAGTTGATCAACCTGGTGGGCGAACTGGTCATCGCCAGCGCCGGTGCGAGCCTGCTGGCCCGCACCTGCCACAACGACCCGTTGCAGGAAGCCACCTCGTCCGTCTCCGGGCTGGTGGAAGAAATCCTCGACGGCGCCCTGCGCCTGCGCATGATCCCCATCGGCGAAACCTTCAACCGCTTCCGTCGGGTGGTGCGCGATGTCAGCCAGGAGCTGGGCAAGGACATCGACCTGATCATCAGCGGCGCCGAGACCGAGCTGGACAAGACCGTGGTGGAAAAAATCGGCGACCCGCTGATGCACCTGCTGCGCAACGCCATGGACCACGGCATTGAAACCGCCGAGGCCCGCCTGGCCGCCGGCAAACCGGCCAAGGGGCACCTGCATCTCAATGCGTACCACGACTCCGGCAGCATCGTGCTGGAAATCGCCGACGACGGCGCCGGCCTGAACCGCGACCGGATCCTGGAAAAAGCCCAGGAACGTGGCCTGGTACCCCAGGGTGCCAGCCCCACCGACCAGGAAATCTACAACCTGATTTTCGAACCTGGCTTCTCTACCGCCCAGGCCGTGACCAACCTGTCGGGGCGTGGCGTGGGCATGGACGTGGTCAAGCGCAACATCACCCTGCTGCGCGGCACCGTCGACCTCGACAGCCAAACCGGCAAGGGCACCGTGGTGCGCATCCGCCTGCCGCTGCCCCTGGCGAGCATCAATGGATTCCTGGTGGGTATCGGTCAGTCGACTTATGTCATTCCGCTGGACATGGTCCAGGAATGCATCGAGCTGAGCGAAGACGATGGGCTCGCCAGCCGCGAACAAGGCTACCTCGACCTGCGCGGCGAGGTGCTGCCCCTGGTCTACCTGCGCGATCACTTCAACCATGAAGGCCCGCCCGCGCGTCGGCAGAACGTGGTGGTGGTGCGCTACGCCGAACTCAAGGCCGGGCTGGTGGTGGATGACTTGCTGGTTGAATTCCAGACCGTGATCAAGCCGCTGGGCAAGCTGTTTGGCGCCCTTCGCGGCATCAGGGGCTCGACCATCCTGGGCAGTGGCGCCGTGGCGTTGATTCTCGACGTACCGGCCCTGCTCACCCAGATCGCCCAGGCCGAAAACCGCTTCAACCCGACTCAACTACAACAAGCCAACGCTCGCTGACGCTTTTAGCAACTCCATGGAGAGGTACTTCCCAATGAAATGGTTCTACGACCTTAGAATCGCCACCAAACTGATCACTTCATTTCTTGTGGTGCTGGCGCTGACCGCCGTCATGGGGGTGTTCTCGATTATTCAACTGGGCCAGGTGAACCACACCGCCCTCGACATCCGTGAAAACTGGATGCCGTCCATGCGCGCCGCCTCGGGTATGCGCTTCTATGCGGCGAGCTATCGCCTCAAGGAAAACCGCCATATTGTCGCCGACTCCGAGCAAGAGCGAATCACCCTCGAGCAAGAAGCCGAGGAAGCCAAGAAGGCCTTCGACACGCGCCTGGACACTTACGAAAAACTGCTCTCCAGCGCTGAAGATCGGCAGGTATTCGACACCACCCGCAACGACTGGGCTGCTTATCTGGCGGTCAGCAAAGACCTCCTCGCATTGTCGCGGCAGAACCTGGCCGAGCAGGCCAATGCGATGCTCAAGGGCGAGTCCAAGCGTCGGTTCGACCTGGTGACCGGCGACCTGCAAAAACTGGTCGAGCTCAACGCGGCTGGCGCTGATGTCGCCAGTGCACACGGCACCAAGCTGTATGAAAACGCACGCCTGTCGATCATCGCCGTGCTGGTTGCCGCCCTGCTGGTGGGCCTGGGCCTGGCGCTGTTCATCTCGCGCATCATCTCCCGTCCGTTGAAACAGGCGGCGGTTGTCGCCGAACAATTGGCCGAAGGCAACCTGAACGCAAAAATCGAAGGCGGCTCCAAGGACGAAACCGGCATGGTGCTCAACGCCATGCAGAACATGGTCGGCAAGCTCTCGCACATCATCGGCGAAGTGCGTAACGCCGCGGACAACCTGGCCAGCGCCTCCGAAGAAGTCAGCGCCACCGCGCAGTCGATGAGCCAGGCCACCAGCGAACAGGCGGCCAGCGTCGAGGAAACCAGTGCCTCCATCGAGCAGATGAGCGCCAGCATCAACCAGAACACCGAGAACGCCAAGGTGACTGACGGCATGGCCAGCAAGGCCGCCAAGGAAGCCACCGACGGCGGCGAGTCCGTGCAGCAGACCGTGGTGGCGATGAAGAAAATCGCCCAGCGCATCAGCATCATCGACGACATCGCCTACCAGACCAACCTGTTGGCGCTCAACGCCGCCATCGAAGCCGCCCGTGCCGGCGAACACGGCAAAGGCTTCGCAGTGGTCGCCGCCGAAGTGCGCAAGCTGGCCGAACGCAGCCAGGTGGCTGCCCAGGAAATCGGCGAGCTGTCCTCCAGCAGCGTCGACATGGCGGAAAAGGCCGGGAACCTGCTCAACGAGATGGTCCCCTCCATCAACAAGACTTCGGACCTGGTGCAGGAAATCAGCGCCGCCTCCGAAGAACAGGCTGCCGGCGTGGCGCAGATCAACACCGCCATGACCCAGCTCAACCAGGTGACCCAACAAAACGCCTCCAGCAGCGAAGAACTGGCCGCCACCGCCGAGGAAATGAGCAGCCAGGCCGAACAACTGCAACAGGCCATGAGTTTCTTCACCTTGGACACGCCGCCCAAATCCGCCGTCCAGGTCGCTCGGATCGACAACACCCCCGGCCCGTCCAGCCGCAAACCGGCCCGGACGCCGGCACCGGTCATGCCCAAGGCATTTGCCTACAACATGGCCAGCGCCCCGGACGAATCCGAGTTCACCCGGTTCTGATGGCCCGGTTCCACAGGCTTGCTTAAAGGAGAAAAGGCAATGGGCGCCATCGCGACCCCACGTCAAACCGCCCTCGCGGTCGAGGAAGAAGCGCAATACCTGACGTTCATGCTCGGCACGGAGATGTTTGCCATCGGCATCCTGTGCATCAAGGAAATCATCGAGTACGGCAACCTCACCGTGGTGCCGATGATGCCGGCCTTCGTGCGCGGGGTGATCAACCTGCGGGGCGCGGTGGTGCCGGTGGTGGATTTGTCGGCCCGTTTCGGCCGGCCGAATTCGGCGATCAGCCGGCGTTCGTGCGTGGTGATCATCGAAGCGTCCAGCGCTGACGGCCTCGCCCAGGACATCGGCTTGCTGGTGGACACGGTGTCGGCGGTGCTGGAAATTCCGGCCTCGCAGATCGAGCCGCCACCGAGCTTCGGTGCGAAGATCCGCGCCGATTTCATCAGTGGTATGGCCAAGGTCGATGGCAAGTTCGTCATCGTGCTGGAGGTGGACCGCGTACTGTCCATCGACGAAATGTCCCAACTCGCCGAAGCCAGCCCGAACGCGCTGGAAGTGGATGCCCCGTGAACGCCGATACCTGCAAGGAACGCACGCTGAACGCTCAGGCGCTCACCGACCGAGAGTTCGGCCAGATCCAGTCCTGGCTGTACCAAGCCGCGGGGATCAGCCTGTCCGAGGCCAAGAAAGCCCTGGTGGCCGGGCGTTTGTTCAAGCGCCTCAAGCACTATGGGCTGGACAGCTACGGCGAGTATTTCAAGTTGATCATGAACGGCCAGCGCACCGATGAATTGCAGGTGGCGCTGGACCTGCTGACGACCAACGAGACCTACTTTTTCCGCGAGCCCAAGCATTTCGACTTCCTGCGCCAACACGTACTGCCCCACGCCACGCCCGGCAAGACCTTCCGCTTGT
The DNA here is from genome assembly GCF_023701885.1 of Pseudomonas sp. CG7. Lineage (NCBI taxonomy): Bacteria > Pseudomonadati > Pseudomonadota > Gammaproteobacteria > Pseudomonadales > Pseudomonadaceae > Pseudomonas > Pseudomonas sp. CG7. Next base: position 7,099 of record NZ_JABAEE010000069.1, read on the forward strand.
GGAGCGCGGCCAGCTCATCGGGAGAAGAACCCTACAGCCTGGCCATGACCCTGGCCGAAGGGCTGGGCACCACGCCTTGGGAAGTCATCGGTTCGGACATCAGCAGCCAGGTGCTGGCCAAGGCGCGCTCCGGGCACTACCCGATGGAACGCGCCCGTACCCTGCCCCAGCCGCTGCTGGTGAAATACTGCCTCAAGGGCACCGGCAGCCAGCAAGGCACGTTCCTCATCGACCGGGCGTTGCGCAGCCGAGTCAACTTCATCCAGGTCAACCTCACCGACACCTTGCCGGAGCTGGGAGAGTTCGACGTGATCTTCCTGCGCAACGTCATGATCTATTTCGACCAGCCCACCAAAAGCAAAGTGGTTGCCCGCCTGCTGCCGCGGCTCAAGCCCGGCGGGTACTTCATCGTCAGCCACTCGGAAAGCCTCAACGGTGTGTCCGATGCGTTGAAACTGGTGGCGCCCTCGATCTACCGCAAACCATGAGCGCCGCCATCAGGGACGTGGCCGAGGTGTACCTGGCGCCGGGGGAATTTCGCTTCGCCACCTGCCCGACCCGCCTGCGCACGATCCTCGGCTCTTGCGTGGCGATCACGTTGTGGCATCCCGAGCGGCGGATCGGCGGCATGTGCCACTTCATGTTGCCCAGTCGGGTGCGGTGCTCCACCGCATTGAACGGCCTCTACGCCGACGAAGCCATCGAACTGTTCATCCTCCAGGCCCGGGCCCACCACACCGACCCCGAGGATTACCAACTCAAGCTGTTCGGCGGCGGCGAGATGTTCCCCGAGCTGCAGCGCCATGTGCCCTACGGCGATGTGGCGCGGCTGAACGTCAACGCCGCGCTGGAAATGGCCGCCCTCTATCGCCTCGACCTCATCGCCCAGGACATGGGCAGCACTGGCCACCGCAGCATCATCTTCGACCTGTGCAGCGGCGATGTGTGGGTCAGGCACCAACCCATAAGGACCCGGCACTGACCATGTCAAAAAAGATCAATGTACTGCTGGTGGATGACTCTGCCGTGGTTCGCCAGGTGTTGCTGGCGATCCTCAGCGACACGCCGGACATCCACGTCATGGGCGCGGCGTCCGACCCGATTTTCGCCATGGACAAACTGGCCAAGGAATGGCCCGACGTGATCGTGCTGGACGTGGAGATGCCGCGCATGGACGGCATCACCTTCCTGAAAAAAATCATGAGCGAGCGGCCCACGCCGGTGGAGATCTGCTCGTCCCTGACGCCCCGGGGCGCGGAAACCACCTTGCAAGCGATGGCGGCTGGCGCGGTAGAAATCATCACCAAGCCCACCACCGGGCTGAAGAACTTTCTGTTGGAATCGGCGCCGGAACTGGTCTCGGCGATCCGCGCCGCGGCCCAGGTCAACGTGCGCAACCTGGGCAAGCGCCCGGCCCCGGCGGCGTTGACGCCAGCGACCAAACTCACGGCAGACGCCATGCTGCCCGCCGCCAACGGCCATGCCATGGCCCAGACCACCGAACGCATCGTCGCCCTCGGCACCTCCACCGGCGGCACCCAGGCCCTGGAAGCGGTGCTCACCGCCCTGCCGCGCGTGAGCCCGGGCATCGTCATCGTCCAGCACATGCCGGAAAAATTCACCGCTTCGTTCGCGGCCCGGCTCAACAGCCTGTGCCAGATCGAAGTGCGCGAAGCCCGCAACAACGACCGCATCCACCCGGGCCTGGCGCTCATCGCACCGGGCGGCAAACACATGATGGTGACCCGCAGCGGGGCGTTCTATCACGTGCAAGTGGTGGACGGCCCGCTGGTCAACCGCCATCGGCCCTCGGTGGATGTGCTGTTCCGCTCCGTGGCCAAGTTCGCCGGCCGCAACGCCACCGGCATCATCATGACCGGCATGGGCGACGACGGCGCCCGCGGCCTGAAGGAAATGCTCGACGCCGGCGCCAGCACCGTGGCCCAGGACGAAGCCAGCTGCGTGGTCTTCGGCATGCCCAAGGAAGCGATCAAGCTCAATGCCGCGCAACGGGTGATGGGGTTGCAGGAGATTGCCCAGGTAGTCTTGCATCGATAGCCAGGGAGTGAATCAAGCATGCCCGGCACGCGACGAACGCGTGACCGGGCGCAGCGCCGCAGACTCGGGCAATGACGCGACATGGACCATGCGTGACGGGAACGCAAACTGCGTGTCGAGCGCTGCAACCGCTTCCATTATCGCCAGGTTGATCCGTTGCTGGACGTCCATGTAGACGTTGTAACTGGCGTCCAGAACGATATACACCGTCTCGAATTCCAGGGCGCTCTCGCCAAAACTTCTGAAATGACACCGGTCGAACCGGGCTTTGTCTTCATTCCTGATGATCGCTTCAACCCGTTGCGTGATCTGCCTGATCTGTTCGGTGGAACATTCATAAGTCAGGCGAAACTCGAAGACAATCCGACGCTCCTGCAGCCGCTTGTAGTTCTGGATGGTGCTGCCGATCATATCGGCGTTGGCCATGACGATTTGCTCGCCCCCCAGGCTTCGTATCCGGGTGGTTTTCAGGCCAACGTGCTCCACCGTACCGGCAAGCGAACCCACCACGATGAAGTCGCCGACCTCGAATGGCTTGTCAACGGCGATCGACAGCGAGGCGAACACATCGCCAAGAATATTCTGCACTGCCAATGCCACGGCGATACCACCCACGCCGAGGCTCGCCACGAAGGCCGTGATGTTAACGCCAACGTTCGAGAGCATCGCGAGCAAGATCACCGCCCACAGGAGCACCCTTGCACCCCAGAGGCTCAGGGTCGCCAGGGCACTTGCCTGGAATGTCCCGTTCGCACCATGGACCGAGAAATAGCGATGCAGCAACAACGCCAACGCTCGGTTCGTCCATAAGCCGACCTGCAACGCCGCCACCACGAACCAAAGGCTGCTGACGCGACTGAGCCAACGTTCAGGCAAATCCAGGATGCCTATACCGATCAGAATCGACGCCAATAACAGCAGCGTGTTACTAGTCGCCGACAACACTTGGCTGGCAATGTAGCTGAGATGTCCATTGCCCGCCTTCGCCCTCGCCTGGATTCTCCTGAACACAAACCGGATCGCGGTTTTTGCAAGCACGTAGCTGAGCACAGCGGCACAACATGCAAAGATCCAGCTAGCCAGTGAAATACCTAGAATCATGTACCCCGTGAAAAACGCCTCGAAACCCTCAATCATCGCCCCACCCTTGAAGTCCTGCGGCTGCGCATGAGTGATGGAGCCGCGCCAGGTCAAACGCCGCTTGATCCCTTGCGCAAATCAAGTGGCCTGTTGGGGATTAGTCGTTATGGGCACCGCAGTGTTCAATGAAATCGTCACGTCGTCGCCAGGAAAAAGCGCCAACCACCTTGCCTATACCGGCGAAATCGTCGCCAGTACGCCGATCAAAAGCGTCAGTGCCAAAAACCCACCTAAAAAAATCGCCATCTTCGCCATGAGCACTCCTGAATCAAGAAATTGCAGTACACGGGCCGTCCGATAGGCCAACGGGTTGTTATTCTGGGGTGGGGACTGGGCGCGTTACAGAGGCACCTGAGGCAGGAAAGTACGGATCAGACGCGCACCCCAGGCCAGCACAGGGCTTGCTCAATGCGATTAACCCGAGACTGGGCCGCCGCGCACGACCGCAAACTCAAGCAGGTAAATCGCTAACGGTCCTCGATCACGGCTATGATTGCCGCTCGCCCTTCTGACAGGCGATGTCGCAGGCCACCCTCAAGGATCCAGGTATGACTTTTCTGCCGTCACGCACCACCCTCTTCGTCTCCAGCCTCCTGCTCAGCTCCCTGTGCTTTGCCGAAGGCGAGCCAACCGACGGCAGCCTCATCAAGGACTCGACCAAGGCCGCCGTTTCAACGTTCATTACCGCCGGCAAGAACCTGTTGGGCGGCGTCAGCGAAGGCGTGCTCGATGGCCGCGAATCAGCCCAAGGCACCGATGGCGCCGCGATCATTTCCTCCGGCGAACAAATGAAAGACCGCATCGCCGTTGAAGTGTTGAAGCTCGAACCCAGCGACGAAAACGTCAGCATTACCCTCGGTTTCAAGAACAGCACCGACACCCAACTGCGCGTAGTCAACCTCGGCCAGACCGGCGTGCTGCTGGCCATTGACCAGGCGGGTTACTCCAACCGCCTCACCGGCCTGGACAACCCGGACGAAGTCACCATCCCGCCGAAGACCGCCGTGCGCCAGAAGTTCGTGTTCGAAGGCATGAACGAGGCGGTCAGCACGGTGCGGATGTGGGGGGAGGATTACCCGGTCAAGAAGTAATGCGACCGCGTGCCTGGCAAGCGTGCCTGGTTCTCGCCATGTGCCCGCTAACGGCTTGCGAGTACGGCTCAGAGCCCGACCCGCTAAAAACCGCCCTGCTCGACGCGCCCCCTGAGCTCGTTTTCAAGGGCCCGCCACCACTGGGGGAACCTACCGCACGACCGATGGCCGAGGATGGAAAAAGTTGTAGCCATAACACACCCTGTGGCGAGGGAGCTTGCTCCCGCTGGGCTGCGCAGCAGCCCCAAAAAAAGCCGCTACAACATCCCCTTCATTGTCTAAACCCACGACAGCATCAACCGACTTTTGCCCCACTCCCCGGCTCAAGCCTCAACGCCAACACACTCATCAACACAATCACCGCCCCCACAATAACCATCATTCACGGGCGCTCAGCCAGCACCAAAGAAGCCATCAACATCGCCGTAGGCGGTATCAGGTAAAGCGCCATGGAAGCGCGGCTCACGTTGCTGTGCGCCAACACATAAGCCCAAGCAAGGTACGCCAACGCACTGGGAAAAATACCGAGAACCAACCCCGCCAGATTCACCGAAGCCGAAGCCTGTCGCGCCGCGCTCAACACCCCCGGCGCAAAAATGAACAACAGGATCGTCCCCGACCAAACGGTGTAGCAAACCACGGTCAAACCGTCATAACGATGGGCATGGCGCTTCTGCAAAGCGAAATACACACTCCAGGACAGCGCCGCCAACAGGATCAATAGCCCATGGGCGTCCATGTCACCCAAGCCACGATCCCCCGCGCCCACCACGCCTGCGCCACGCAAGCCCCACAGCACACAGCCCCATTGCCAACCACTGACCCTGTCCTTGAAGACAAAATGCGCCAGCAGCGTGCTGATCAACGGCGTGGACTGGGCCAGCACACTGGCCGCCCCGGCGCTGACGCCCCGCTGACCGTAATTGAGGGCGATGTGGTGCAGGCTGACGGCAAAGAAACCCAACACCGCCAGCAACGGCAAATCCCTGAGACGCGGCGAGGAAATACCCTTCACCATCGCAACGAAGCCCATGAACACTGACGCGATGAGAAACCGCATCAACGCCAACTGACCCGGCTCATAAGCCTGCAAGCCAATGCGGATACCAATCGGCGAATAGGCCCAGCAAACAATCACCAACATCGTTGCCAGAATGACCTTCGCAGCGGCTTTGCTGGAGGAACCTTCAACCCGCGCAAAACGCGTTTCCATCTAGAGTTCCTGCTCACTGGCCGATTTGCCTCGAAGTATCGAAACCACCCCACCTCAGCACAAGTGACTTAAACTCAGCCCACCATTCACTTTTGGTGAGCTATGGAACTGTCCCAACTGCGCATGCTCAAGACCGTCTGCGACACCGGCAGCATCGCCCGCGCCGCCGAAGTGCTGCACTGCGTGCCGTCCAACATCACCGCACGCCTGAAGGCCCTGGAACGGGAACTCGGCACGCCGATGTTTTTCCGCGAAGGCCGCGGGCTGCGGGTCAGCCCGGCGGGCGAAGTGTTCCTGGAGTACGCGACCAAAATCCTGAGCCTGACGGAAGAGGCCCGCCGCGCAGTCGCCCCCACCCGCGCCCCGAGTGGCCCACTGCGCATCGGCGCAATCGAGTCCAGCGCCACGGGCCGCCTGCCCCAGCTGCTCGCCAAATACCACGCGCAGTATCCGGACGTTTCACTGGAACTGAGCACCGGCACCTGGGCGCAGCTGCTGGACGATATCCAACATCACCGGCTCGATGGTGTGATCGTCGCGGTGGACATCGAACGGCCTGGACTCAAGCGAGCCGTAATGTACCGCGAAGACCTGGTGCTCATCGCCTCCGAGTCCCACGGCCCGCTGCGCAGCGCCGCCGATCTGCAAGGCATGGCGATCTTCATGTGGCCCACGGGCTGTCCGTACCGCTTGGCGTTGGTACAGTGGCTGCTGCGTCATGGTCAGGTGCAACCGATCACCAGCATTGCCAGTTATGGGGCTATTGTTGGGTGTGTCAGCGCGGGTGCTGGCGTGTCGCTGGTGCCTCGGGGGATCTATGAGCAATATCGCCTGGGGGCTGGTTGGAAGGGGTATGAGTTTCCCGAGCTGACGGGCATCGATAACCTTTTCTACTGGCATGAAAACGCCGGCCGGCATCCTGCCAGAGAGGCGTTTTTGACGATGCTGCAAACGGAGGTCGAAGGCTAATTGCGCCACTGCCCCTTGTGGTGAGGGAGCTTGCTCCCGCTGGGCTGCGCAGCAGCCCTGAAGCTGACACCTCGGTCTGGTGATGGTTTTGAATCAGCCGAGCCAGCCATGTCAGACCCCTCCCGCAAAAAACGATCGCAACTCCTACGAAGCTTTAGGAACCCGTCACCTTCCCACCCAATCCGACAGAACCTATAGTGATGCCCATCGCTCAATGGCGATCAGGTTTGGCGACCTGAGGATCGAGTGCGAAAGTACTGCGTTTTTTGCAGAGGCTTTGGCAAACTTGCACGGCTGCCCGTTACGGCAGTTGTGCGTGGGAGGCCTTCGGGTCTGCCGGTTTTCGATCCCGGTTCGCCAACCTGCGTACAACTGCCACCTAATTGTTTGGCGACGATTGAGTGGTTAAAACCTCATTAGATCGGAGTTTTAACATGGAAAGATACGTCCCCATCACCGGCATCGACTGCTCCCCTGCCTCCTTACTCATCGATACCGAAGCCCCGCTGGATGTCCTACACGCGACAGCCGATTACCGCATTCGTGTGGTGACCCAGGTACTGGAGAACATTGCGTTTCGCTCCGAGATTGCCAGCGATACGGTTGTGCTTTCGGACTTCGCACAGCTTTTGGTTATTCCGTTACGCGATGGGTGTGATTTGCTGGAGGTGATTGGTCGTCGGCTTCAGGCGCAGGTTGAAAGCTGATGGAAGGACGGGCGCCTGAAAGCGCCCGTTTTACGTAATTAGAGATGTGTATCTGCATCGTGCATCAGAGCTGGCTATCTAATTCAAAGGTCACAATCGGCAGAAATCGGCCAGCGGACGGTCAGCACCGTTAGCCCTTTGGTCTATCCTCGATGGTTATGTAGCCTTGGTGAACGTCCATCTTATGACAAGGGTAATCCATAGTTAAGAACCCTAAATTTGAATATCATGCTCAAAACCATTGAAACTGCTGACGCTAATTTGAGGGAACGAATGCCCTCCGATAGGAGAAAATTATGAGTATCGCTGGCATCCGTTCCAATCGAGGTGACATTTACCAAACGTTGGTAGCATTTGATTGGGCATTGACAGTATTATCCGACAAAGACTTTCAATGGCTCGAAATAGATTCGATCAGCTATTCCGTAGATGACGTGGTAGTAGGAAAAACTGACGGCACTCTGATTGCATGTCAGTGCAAAAAAAATCAAACCGATTTCAAAGCTTGGTCAATAAGCGATCTCGCGGATGAGTTGGGCAAAGCCTCCCGCTTGCTGGAAGACAATCCGAACGTAAATATTCGTTTCTATTCAAGAAACAACTTTGGCTCCCTTGCAAAACTAAGAGAACATAGTTCCACTCAGTATAACGAAGCGAGCTACCTAGCAAGTCTAGGCCAAGAGCACCAAGCAGTAGATAAAAGTTTTTCGGCGCTGCTTGCTAAATTCTCCCCAGATCTTTCCACCTATAAATTCCTGTGCCGAACTAACTTTGTCACCAGCGATGATCTAGATCGTATGGAGGAACTGCTCCGCGAACGCTTACGCAACATAGTGAGCAATACCGACTCTGCATTCGCGGCACTTTGGGCGAGCCTCGACCAACTCGGCGCGCGTACAGGGCGCGAAAGCACAACTGCAGCTTCGCAGCATCGATTAACTAAAAGCGACCTCAAATCTATTCTTCAAAAAGCGGGTGCAACACTAGTTGCGCCAATGAATCTTGCTGAGGTACGTCTTTCTTTTTCTAGTACTTCTGCTATTGGCAGGTCGTGGCGACGGGATATTGCAGGACAACGTATTTCCAACCCAACCCTGGATGAGCTACTTGCATCCATTGCTGATAAAAAAAGATCCATCTTGCTCACGGGACTTCCGGGATCGGGTAAAACCTGCGTGATGCTTGCGTTACAAGAAACATTGGAGAAACGGGCCGAAAGCAATTCTGACATCGTGCCACTCTTTATTCAGTCCCGCGAATTCGCCGACTTGGCGACATCGGAAGATCGTCTAGCCCAAGGCCTGTCTGAACAATGGGTGGAAAAAGCTGCTAGATTGGCTGAAAACGCTCAAGTAATTGTAGTAATTGACTCTTTGGATGTGCTATCCATCGCCCGTGATCATCGCGTTCTTCGATATTTTCTGGCGCAGATAGACCGTCTGCTATTAATTCCTAATATTACTGTCGTTACTGCCTGCCGTGACTTCGACAGGCAATACGACCGGCGAATTGCGGAGCGAAAGTGGGATTGCGAATTTAAGTGCCAACCAATGGACTGGGAGGCCGAAATTGCACCCTTACTTGATACGCTAGGGATTGCGACTGCAACCATTGATGGCGCCACTCGCGTACTGATAAGAAATCCACGCGAGCTAGCATTGTTTGTCGAGCTGGCCCAACGAGGCGGTAGCTTCAACGTTGTGACCAGCCAAGCCCTGGCACAACGTTATCTCGATACGATCGTGCGAGCCGACAACGCTTTGGGTGATGCGGCAATACAAGCAATTGAAACCACTGCCTCGGAAATGCTGAGCTTAAGAAGCTTGGCGGTGCCGCATCAGCGCTTTTCAGCCTCTCAGGACATTCAGCGGAAACTGTGCAGCTTAAATGTGCTGCGAGAAACCCAGGATGGAAAGCTGACATTCGGACATCAAACCCTGTTGGATGTCTTGGTTATTAGCGGAGCCGTGCGAACTGGCATCACTTTGAATAAGTTCATACATGGCTTGCCGCCCGTTCCCTTTGTACGCCCCAGCATCCGCAGTTTTGTCGCACAGTTGGCACTAGGTGAGCGCCGCGAATTTAGAAAACAGCTTAGGTCTGTCTTGACTGGTAGCGCGGCCTTCCACATTAGACGCCTAGTAGCGGAATCATTTGCCGAACAGATACCCCAGGAAGAAGACTGGCCATTGTTACGTGATTTGCGTGAAAAACACCGTGATATTTTTCAGGTGATCTATGCGCTGGCTAGTGCGATTGAGTGGCATCGTTTCTGGCTCAAGCATCTGGTTCCCGTTCTGAAATCTGTCCACGATACCGACGGATTGATGGGGCATGCTTATCGCATAGCGCAATGGAGCAATGAAGATTGTGCGGGCGTGCTGTCATTCTGGATGGATGCGCTCTCACTAGGCTGGCTTGATAGGACTGAAATTGCCAACCGACTCGGGATCCACCTGTCTGAAATCAAGTCAGAAAATATGGCATTGGTTGCTCCATTGCTTGAGCAACTGATCGATATGCCGCTAACTGAGCACAGCTTTCTTGGGCGGGTCATTGCTAGATGTGTGGAAGCAGGAGTAGTGGAAGATACCTTGCTCTGGCGATATATCGCAGGTGACATCAACGACGAGGATTTACTTAAGTTCAGACTCAATAACAAGTTGCGTTGCCAAAAACATGAATTCGGGGAGCGGGATGAAAAATTTTTCGGTAAACGTATGGTGCAATCTATTCCTTTGCTGGATTTAGCAATAGAGTCGATCGAGAAATGGAGCAGCGCTCGCACCTTACGCTATGGTAATACACGCATAGGCTACAGGAATGGTTTTCTGAACGAGACCTCATACGAAGATTTGCATAGCCAAAGAGATACGATTCACACAAGCAGCATGAACGTTCTACTCGATGCAGTTGAAGCGGCTATTCTGCATCAAGCAAAAAATAACTCAGAATGGTGGCAAAGAAACCGAGTGCGTCTTTGCTTCAATCACGAAGGAGCGCTGCTGTATTTCGCCATACTCGCCTGCACTGCCTCGCCTGCGGCCAACGTAGAACTAATAGCTCGAATATTGTCTGATAAGAAGATGTTGGAGTTTGAATTATCTTACGAATTGGGTTCGTTGATGCAGTCTGCATTCAATCTTCTAACCGTTCCAATGCAAGATGTAGTGATGGCGAACATTCTGACTGTTTGGGATGAAGAAGTTGCCGCAGAGTCCAAACTTTGGGTATTGAGAGCGCAAGCGGAACTGATTTTACCAATTCCATGCTACCTGCGCTCGCCCCAAGTGCAAGCGGTGGTGGATTCATATGAGGAAAAAGCAGGGGTACTGGTTCGTCAGCCGTATATCCGTTCGGCTGGCGGTATAGTGAGCGCACCATTCTCATTTGAAATATTTTTAGGTGCGAGCGATAGCGGGGTATTGAGATTACTAGCGCACTACAACGGATACTCGAATTGGCATAGGGTTGACTTTCTTATCGGCGGCGAGCGGGAGGTTGGCTCGCAATTGCGAGAGGCCTCATCTCGAAACCCCTCCCGATTCTTGGGCTTTTTGTCTAATCACTGGTTAGTAATTCCAGAGAGTTTTCGTGATGACATTATGGATGGGGTCGCTACATATCTAGCTTATCGATATGGAAATTTACGCCCCAGCGATGCATGGCAATCGCTCGCAGAGCCTGAGGTTTCCCTCTTGGTATGCCAAATATTTGATGAACTTGAACGGCATTCAGTCGAATGGCAACACCAACGCTCTAAGGCCAAAGCACTTGAAGCCTGTGCAAACGTCATACAGGATTCTCAAACGGCATCGCGGCTCATATCTTTGGCGGAAGACTTTGTTGGACTTTATGAAGCTGATCCACTCGAGGGAGATGGTGTAGATTTACTAGATCTAGGAATCAATATGGCAAAGGGAGACGTTTCTGATGCCTTGATGATCTTGGCGAATAATTTTCTGGAGCGTGGCATTGAATTTCCCGAATTGCTAGCACCCATATTGCGCCGTTTCGCGAGTCATGAACACCCTGCTATCCGTGCCATGATCTTACGTCGCTTACCGTACTTGCAAAGCACATATTTCGATCTGGGATGGGAGTTGTTCGATCTCGCCATACAGGATGAAAATGGACTTTGGCAAATCGCGGAACCGTGTCTTTATTACTCTTATCACAATAATTTTGAAGTGGTGAGGCCTCTGCTAGCGCGTCTTCGTAATAAGGGAAGTGGTAAAGATCTAGAAACATGGGGGCGTATTTCGGCTTTAGCTACCATGACTCAGCACATCAACTTTTCTGAGCTCTTAGAAAAGTTGAATGCTCTGGATAACACAAACGCTTGGCGTGGTGCAGCAACCGTTTGGACAAACCATGGAAATATCCGACAGCATCGAGAGCAGTGTCTTGCCGGTATAAAGTCAGGCTTAAACACAGGCGGCCCCCATGCCCTGGACGTGGCCGAGCAGATGACTCATATTTTCGACGGTGAAGCTGATGCGGTTTCGGTTCCAGTAAAGCTAATTGATTGCTGTTTTTCAGTGTTTGAAAACAATGAAGATGGCGAAAATGGACATCATCGTCTCTTCGGATTTCATGAATGGCTTAACGCGATTGTGCAAAACGATCCAAAACAAGCTTTGGCCGCAACCGAACGCTATCTGGCATATATCAGTCATGGAAAACGACATTTATTTGATCATAATAATAGTCTTACTCAGCTTATGACTAGGCTCTTTGCGGAAGCAGAAGAACGAGAAGAATCTGACAGTGGCGAGATGCTGCAACGCGTTGTGGGAATACAAGACACGCTACTATCACTTGGAGTCAATGGCATAGTCGATTGGCTGAAGGCTGCCGAGCGGCCGTGATTGGTAGCATGCCATCGACACTGATCTTTTACATGCCATGTTCCACAGACCGGAGATGCCTACCTGGGTGGGACCAGTTTAATGCTATTAGTCATAGCCCACCAGATGTACTCATTTCGCTCGTCCCCTCAACTCGCAATCTAGGCATGGATTTCTACTGAGCCAAAAACGGCCAGCAAAAGAGGGAAGATTTATTGTTCATCTTGAACGGCTGCCTTTCGCCAGGAATAGTCCCTGGTCGGACGTCCGGTATTGGTCGAAAGCAGTCCTTCATAAAAAACAATATAGACCATCACTAGGCTTGCTGTAAGTCAACTTAATCCTCAGCCGCAGAATGATTTTTTCGACCCCATAGCTGCCTGCCGCCGAGCGCGGCGGTCTAGCCATGACCATTAGTTTAGCGCTGGCGAGATATCTTACGAAGCTAGCCAGGAAGTATGGAGCAAATCAATTTTATCAGTGCTTTACGTATATAAAGCCTCAGAAGTGAGGCCTTATATACGTATGGAGGTGTACGCCGGGCTGATTGATGTAGTCAATCACTAAGGCTGTTGAAATGCAATATTTTGTGCAGCTGATAGTTTGCTCTCAAGATAGTCTTCCCATAAATTAAGTGCTTGGAGTTGAGATATGACCCCCATGAAATCCTCATCATTTAAAGCTACTGTTGCGGTAGTGGCTGCGTAAATTGCTTTAGGCTGACACTCGTTAAGAATGGTTTCCACTATGTTGAGTAGCTTGCTCTTCCTTATCGCTGTATTGGACTGGTTGTACGCGTCCAGCCTGTCAACGGCAACCCGTACAGACCTAAAAACCTGTTCTCCAACCTCAAAACGCTTGAATACCAATCGATCTGAATTATTAAGGTCCAGCGCTTCAATAGTCGTAATCCCCACTTCGTCTTTGCCTTTGAACTGGTAGAGCTTAAAGGAAATATGATGCCTTGGATCAACATCATAAGGGTTAACTATCGGATCGCTGCCCACATCATGAATTCCTTTGGAAATATTGCACCTTTTACAGGAGGGAAGCAAGTTATCCCAATCCACAACATGATCTTTGTATAAATTCTTGTACTTGAAATGCTCAACTTCCATGTACTTGCTCTCGTCTGATATAGAACACTCGCAAAATGCGCATTTTTCGTGGCTTGAGGCTAGTAATGGGGCTTTTATCTGTGGGTGATTCCATACGCTACTGCCATCGCTTTTAAATCTTTCAGTAAGCTCTGTGACGGTTGATGCAGATAAATATTCAGGCTTAGGTTGACGCTCCAATTTTATCAATTACTTCACCCCTTGATAGCGCCAAGCTGAAACGACAGAAGCTTTCTAAGATTGTTTTCTGGATGCAGAAGTTTCTCAAGTTCCTCGAACGCTAAGGTCCCAGCTTTATAGTTATCTTCATCTACGGCTCGCTGAAAGCTTTGGATAGCGTTTTGGTATACCGCTGTACGGGTATCACCAAGTCCCATAACATCCGTTAAAACCTCCTCCACCGTCCACCCTTGATAGCCATACTCACTCGATGGGAGCGATTTTCTCTCAATCTTCCCGTTTGTGTAATGTAAAGCCACGACCTGATTTGGCATTGCTGCCTGTATAATATGCGGGCTATGAGTCGTAGTTATGAATTGCGCATTTGGAAATGCTTGAGCTAAGATCGTAGAGATTTTTGCCTGCCATTCAGGATGAAGATGAAGCTCCAACTCATCTATCAGAATCACACCCTCAAACTCATCCAGTCTTATGCCTGATTCTGCAAAGCGGTATTCTATTTCCTTAACTATCCCGAACAATATAGATAGGCACGACTTGAAGCCGGAAGAGAGATACTCGTAGTAAATTTCTCCAGCGGGAGTGCTTACCATTATCTCGTTAGTTCCGGCATCTACTTTACTGAATCGATAATCCCTATTCAGTAATGAAAAAAATGTCTTCGCTTTTTCGAAATTGTGCATTCGCACATCTGAAAGGGCACCCGGATGAGCTGAGTAAAGATATCGATTAACAAACCAGCTTTTAACTTCGGTCAGATTTACGCCGTATTTGTTGCTGCTTGATGTGTTGTAAGGGTCTCTGTCCGCATCCCGAGAAACGGCGTCCAGTGCTACGTACGTAAATGTTCGAGCAACTTTCAAAGAAATAAGCTGCTTTATATAGTGTTCCACAGGGTGTGTATTTTCATTTTTTCTTGGACTGAATTGGGATATTTGATAAGTTCGCTCTTCGATTTCGCCATTACCAGGATCGACGAAAGTGGTAACGCTCCCGAACTCAGAGCCTACCATTCGCTTCAAGAGGTTGCTTTCATAACCAGCAAATGCCTGAGCGACGCTCTCAAGAATGGTTGTTTTTCCGATTCCGTTAGGCCCGCTTATAATATTCATGTGATCATCGAACGTTAAAACAAGGTCATCGATACCACCGACACAGGTAATTTTGATATGCTTGATCTTCATTCAACTATCCTATTGAACTCATCCATTAACCTATTCGCTCCCCTTCTGCTGCAACACGAAACGGCATATTTCAATCATGCCATCATGTAATGACGAACGCACTCAATAGCGCGCATCGAACCCAACCTGAACTCGGACGCTGGCTGACCGCCTCTGGTCGATTTCTGCCGGTGCTGACCGGCTGCAATGGGTCGATTGCTACCCGTCTCCACCGGCAGAATCGGCCAGAAGCAGCAATTGACTGCTGCCTATGCGACTCCTCAATGGACTACCCCATCTCCGGTAGACATCCCTGGTTTACACCTGCTGTACCTGGGCTCCCTCTAGATACTTAAAGTATCTTCTTGTTGGAGGTTTCATCATACCAATCACATGGTCTAGGCCACTCTACTCTCTTCTGAGAAAGCTCAGAGATTAGAGCATTTACCAGGGGCTTTCCACCAGGGAATGGGATGTATAAACCAACCACACGAGGGTACTTTCCAACATCAGACGAATACAAAAGAGTCTTAATAGAGGCAACAGCAACTATCGCATTCTGCGCAGTAGTCCTATTAAGCTCACTTTGAACCGGCAATGCACCAGTTATAGATTTTCCACTCACGCCAAGAGTCTGAACGATCAAAGTTCCACTTAAGCGTTTATCCTCCGCCTCTGCACCGATAACACCAATACCAGAGATGTTTGCCTTGGACTCCAAAACACGAACATCAGCAATAGCGCGCAGCCCGACACCAACATAAATCGGGACATTATATTTAGTATAGCCACTATCCCCTGGATCAGCCCTAGACACCCGATACTGCTCAGAACCTGAAGTATATCTAAAGAAGCTTGGCAACTCAGCTAGAGGCACCTCAACTCTCTTACCTTCTCGAGTCAACATCGTCTTGGATATCCAGAACTCTTGATTTACCGTGTCGGCATTAATGTAGTCCACTGTCACACGATAACTTTCCGCTTTACCTCCAACCTTACCTGCGCCATATGAGACATTGCCTTTACTATCAAATTGCTCAACAAGCATCCTGACTGAGTTGTCTGGAAGTGATCCCGTTATTTCTCTGTAAACAGGCTTCCCATCAAGAAGGAAGCCTTTTTCTACCGGAAAATTTGAATGAAGCTCCTCCTTCTTACAGCTATCTCCCGGCACAGTTTGAACCGAGAACGGATCAACTGGAATGTATGTATACCCCGACGATAACTCCCCAAGAGTTTGAGGTCGCATAGATTGACAACCAGTCAAAAAGCTAAATCCAAGTAACAACGCAAGCATCTTTTCCATTTGATGTTTCCTTGTCGTAGCCGCAGGCATATTGCCACCATACTTATAGACGACTGGCAGCGATCTTTCCAATTCAAAAATTGCTCCGCAGCATTACTAGCAGCGGTGCTTTTACTCATGACCTAGCTTCTGCCTACCCTTGGCGGCGAGCAGACGGCCATCTTCTGAGCTACATATGAACCGCCAGGCCGACCTTTTTTCACAACGAACCAGCATGACCATCACCTACGGGGCCGCCCGCAGCGGCATCGAGACGGTCAGTTGCGCCTGGCACCAATTTGGAACTGGTGAATCGCTCCTCATTTTGTAGTCAACTAGGGGCCGCTTTTGGCCGATGGCTGCCTCTCACGAAGGGTTGCAATCGGCCAAAGCCGCCGACCAAGAAAATCCGCTATCACCCATCAACCCGCCAACCAACTACCCTCTAACCGCCCTCATATTGCCAAGTATCCTCCCGACATCCTGTCCAGGCGGAAGTCCAAACACCCGCGCATAATCCCGACTGAATTGCGTAGCGCTCTCGTAGCCCACTTCAAAGGCAGCCGCCATGACGCTTTTGGCATTCGCCACCATCAGGGTTCTGGCCTGAAGCAGGCGAACCCGCTTCTGGCACTTCACAAGGGGCTCAGGTTGGTGACAGCCTTGAAGTAACGATGGAATCCCGAGACGCTTATTGAAGCGCGTTGCGCCAATCGCTCAACACCAATGGGCTCGGCGAAGTCGCGGCGGCCCCATTGGATTGCCAGGTTGATTCAGGCCATCGCGGTATCCGGCGCGGCGATGTCTCGCAACATCCAGCCATGAGGGCCTCGGAGCACGCGAAAAATAATCTCTCGCTCATAGACGGGGCCCGGCTCTTCGAAGAAGGGGTCGCCCTGAGCATCGCCAGGACCGTCATTACTGACCTCCAAGAATGATCAATCCTGAGGCGCACAACCCAACTACCAGCCCCCTTGGGCTCAATCCTCCACTGCACGCTTCACCTCAAACCCTCTCACCGTCACCGATATGAATACCAAGATCACAACGACCAACTGCAAGATGCGGTTTCAGCGTCAACCCCGGAATTTCATATTCGCCGTGATTCTGTCGACGAAATGGCAAGGGTTGATCACTAAAAAGCGTATCCAAGCGAGCGGCATAAGCCGTGCAAATGGATTGGAACCGGGCGGCGTCCATCTTGCTGGTCTTGTAGATTGGGAAGGCCGGCATGACCGTGAAGCCAGGATAGAAAAGCACCCCATGCTGGATGGGAAATAGCAGGTCATCCAACGCGCCGTTCACTCCTCGGCCACTGTAGTGGGATTCCCAACCGCCCATGGTGACCACCAACATGGCGCGCTTGCCTGTCATGCTGCCTTCGCCGTAGCGATCGCCCCAGTGGGTTTCGCTATGTTCGCCGACACCATAGGCAAACCCGTACGCGTAGACGCGTTCGATCCAGCCCTTGAGAATCGCGGGCATCGAGAACCACCACAGCGGAAATTGAAAGATGACGGCATCGGCCCAGCGCAATTTGGCCTGCTCTGCCTGGATGTCCGCCGGTTGGCTGCCAGCGGCAAATACACGCTGGGATTCAAGCGCCGGGTTGAAAGGCGTTTCTGCGTCATAACCTGGGGCGTCGTCCGGATCGAGGGATGCTTTCCACCCCATGCCGTAGAGATCTGAGACTTTGACCTCGTGGCCCGCTGTCCCCAGGTGAGTGATCGCAAAATCCTTGAGCGCGCCATTGAGCGAACGAGGTTCGGGGTGGGCGTAGATCAGCAGTATGTTCATGAGGGCTCCGCGTTGAGTTTGTCCCTCAGCGTAAGCATGCATCCGCTATGATAGAAATGAATTCCCGAAACACATGGTATTTGCATGCACAATAGCTTGCGCCGTCTGGATCTTAATTTGCTGGTCACATTGGATGCCTTGTTGGCCGAGCAAAATGTGACGCGGGCGGCGCGCTTGCTCAATCTCGCGCAGCCGACCGTCAGCCTGCAATTGGGCAGGCTGAGAGATCTGCTTGATGATCCGCTTTTGCTGCCTGGCCCCCGAGGGATGTCGCCCACCGAGCGAGCTCGCGAGTTGCAGGGGCCCCTGCGTGACGCGTTGGCCGCGCTGGAAAGCGCACTGAGTCCTGTTGCCGCTTTTGAACCCGGCCGGTCCCATCAAACGTGGAAGATCGCCGCCAGTGATTATGCGACGACTGCCTTGATCTGGCCGTCGCTCTCGCGGCTCAGGCGCTTGGCCCCGTATACGCGGTTGGCGCTTATGAATAAACCGACTGGCGACTATGCCAAGGATCTGGAGAACGGCCTTATCGATCTGGCGCTGCACACCCGCGATGAAGCGCCCCCCAAGTTGCGTCAGCGCTCCTTGATTCATGAACGCTATGTGCTGGCCGCGCGGCGCGGCCATCCCGCGCTGGTAACCAAGCTGTCGCTCAAAGCGTTCTGCGCCCTTGAACATGCCATCATGTCACCTGATGGCGCCGGCTTCGTTGGCAGTACCGATCACGCGCTGGCAGCTGAAGGTCTGGAACGGCGAGTGGTATTGTCCGTGTCCAATTTCAACTCGTTGGTCTCAGCATTGGTGCACAGCGATTTGGTTGCGGTGGTGCCGGAAAGCCTGGTGAAGCATGAGCCAGCGCTTCACGTCCAGCCACCTCCCCTCGCCATTCCCGGGTTTGAAATGCTGATGTTATGGCCCGAGCGACTGCATCGCGATCCTGCCCATATGTGGCTGCGCGAGCTTATTGCTTCGACGTTGGGAACAACTGGCGTGCAGAAATGAATGGACCGGACCATGAAACGATGACGACGCCCGTATTGAGCGTCGTCTCATCGCCACCCTGACCGAAGCCTGTGAAACCGCCAAAACTGAAATCCCGGGCTTCGCCTGGCTCACCCACACCGTCGACTATCGCGCCTTTCCCCAAAGCCAAGGGTGCCTGGTTTCAGGGCCGCTTCGCGCCCCAGCGGGAGCAAGCTCCCTCGCCACAAGAGCGGTTCGGTGGTGGGTCAGTTCATCAAGAGCGGTTTGGCAGAGGGTCAGTGAACGGCCGCATTTGCCCCCTGCTGATATTCCCGCGGCGTGCAGCCGAATTCGCGGCGGAACACGGTGTGCAGGTATTGCGCCGATTTGAAGCCGCAGTTCTGGGCGATGTCGGCAATCGACGCGTCGGTGTTTTCCAGTCCGTTGGCGGCGGCGGCGAGTTTGAAGCGCAGGATTTCGTCGTGGACGCTACAGGCCCGCTCCTTGCGAAAATGCGCCTCCAGCGATGAGCGCGATATCCCGACATAAGCCGCCACTTGGGCGGTCTTGATGCCCTGGCAGGCGTATTGGCGGATGAAGAGCAGGGCTTGCATGACATAGGGATTGCCCAACGGTTGATGCAGGCTCGATACCTGTACGTTGATCGCATCTGGCGGGACCAGGATCTGCGTGCCCGTGGACGGCATGCCGTGCAGCATCTGGTGGAGCAGGCGCGCGGCGGTGCGGCCCATGGTTTCGGTGCCCTGGATCACCGAACTCAGCGGCACCCGTGTCAGGCTGCGGGTAAGCGGGTCGTTGTCGATGCCGATCAACGCCACTTGCTCCGGCACGGCGATGCCGGCGGTCAGGCAGGCTTGCAGCAGTTGTCGGGCGCGGGCGTCGCTGACGGCGATGATACCGATGGGTTTGGGCAGGCTTTGCAGCCAGGCGATCTGCTGTTCGACGGCGCTGTCCCAGAGCGGTGCGCTGGTGCCCATGCCGCGATAGACCTCGGCGTGCAGGCCATCGCGCTGCAGCAGCCGGCGGAAGGCTTTTTCCCGCTCCTGGGCCCAGCGATTGGCTTGTGCCTCGGGCAGGCTGAAACAGGCGAAGCGGGTCAGCCCGGCCTCGATCAGGTGCTCGTAGGCCAACCTCATCAACGCATCATTGTCAGTGGCGACGTAGGGAATGCCCTTCGGGTAGGCGCGCTCATCCTGATAGGAACCGCCCACCGCCACCACCGGCAGCTTGATCCCGGCCAGCGCTTCGCCGATCAGCGGGTCGTCGAAGTCGGCAATGATGCCGTCGCCCTGCCAGCATTCGATGCCTTTCAAGCGACAGAGAAAATCCTCCTCGAGAAACAAGTCCCAGGACGCACGCGTGCTGCTCAGGTAGTTGCCGATGCCGCTGATGATGCCGCGGTCGTAGATCTTGCTGCCATTGAACAGCAACGCAATGCGGTGAACGGGCGGGACGGTTTTCATTGGTTTAACCCTGTGCCGATCGACACAGACTAGGCGCGCTCACGGCGAATCTCAATACTCAAAATCGAACTGCCCATTGGTGATTTTCATAATCAGCAGCCACGGGGCCGGCGTTAGTATCGGGACACCGCCAAGAATAAAAAGGAAACCTGCACATGCCCTACTTCCCCGGTGCCGACAAGATTCGCTACGAGGGCCCCGCCAGCGATTCGCCGCTGGCCTTCCGTCACTACGACGCCAACAAACTGGTGCTCGGCAAACCCATGCGCGAGCACCTGCGCATGGCGGTCTGCTACTGGCACACCTTCGTCTGGCCCGGGTCGGATGTGTTTGGTGCCGGCACGTTCAAGCGTCCGTGGCAGCACGCGGGGGATCCCATGGAAGTGGCCATCGGCAAGGCCGAAGCGGCTTTCGAATTCTTCTCCAAACTGGGCATCGACTACTACTGCTTCCACGACACCGATGTCGCCCCGGAAGGCAATTCGCTCAAGGAGTACCGCAACCACTTCGCCCAGATGATCGACCACCTGGAACGCCATCAGGAACAAACCGGGATCAAGCTGCTGTGGGGCACCGCCAACTGCTTCAGTAACCCGCGTTTTGCCGCCGGCGCCGCCAGCAACCCGGATCCGCAAGTGTTCGCCTGCGCCGCCGCCCAAGTGTTCAGCGCCATGACTGCCACCCAGCGCCTCAAAGGCTCCAACTACGTGCTAGGGGGCGGTCGTGAAGGCTACGAAACCCTGCTCAATACCGACTTGAAACGCGAGCGCGAACAGCTGGGCCGCTTCATGCGCATGGTGGTCGAGCACAAGCACAAGATCGGCTTCAAGGGCGACCTGCTGATCGAACCCAAGCCCCAGGAGCCGACCAAGCACCAGTACGATTACGACAGCGCCACGGTGTTCGGCTTCCTGCAGCAGTTCGGCCTGGAAAACGAGATCAAGGTCAACATCGAAGCCAACCACGCCACCCTGGCCGGTCACAGTTTCCACCACGAGATCGCCACGGCCGTCTCCCTGGGGATTTTCGGGAGCATCGACGCCAACCGCGGCGACCCGCAAAACGGCTGGGACACCGACCAGTTCCCCAACAGCGTCGAGGAAATGACCCTGGCCACCTATGAAATCCTCAAGGCCGGTGGCTTCGGCAATGGCGGGTTCAATTTCGATTCCAAGGTCCGGCGCCAGAGCCTGGACGAAATCGATCTGTTCCACGGCCACGTCGGCGCCATGGACGTGCTCGCCCTCGCCCTGGAACGCGCGGCGGCCATGGTGCAGAACGATCAGTTGCAGCAGTTCAAGGACCAGCGCTACGCCGGCTGGCAACAACCCTTCGGCCAAGCGGTCCTGGCCGGCGACTTCAGCCTGGAATCGCTGGCCGAGCACGCCTTTACCAACGACCTGAATCCCCAGGCCGTCAGCGGTCGCCAGGAGATGCTCGAAAACGTGGTCAATCGGTTTATCTACTCCTGACGACGGACAAAAGTGGGGCACAGCGGCTGTTACATTCTCGCGACAAATCTGTGCCCATGACGCCCTGCAACGCTCTACAGTTCTACCCGGTATCACGCTCATCGTCAGGCAGTGTCTTTCAAACAACAATAAAAGGACGCACCACATGAAAAGATTCAAACGTACCCTGCTCGCCGGCGCCCTCGCCCTGCTCTCGCTTCCGGTCATGGCCGATGCGACCCATCCGAAAATCGGTTTCTCCATCGATGACCTGCGCCTGGAACGCTGGTCGCGGGATCGCGACTATTTCGTCGCGGCGGCGGAAAAACTCGACGCCAAGGTCTTCGTCCAGTCCGCCGATGCCAACGAGCAGAAGCAGATCTCGCAGATTGAAAACCTGATCTCCCGTGGCGTCGATGTGATCGTCATCGTGCCGTTCAACGCCACCGTGCTGACTAACGCCGTCGCCGAAGCCAAGAAGGCCGGGATCAAAGTCGTCTCCTACGACCGACTGATCCTCAATGCCGATATCGACGCCTACATTTCCTTCGATAACGAAAAGGTCGGCGAGATGCAGGCCAGCGGCGTGCTGAAAGCCGCGCCCAAGGGCAACTACTTCCTGCTCGGTGGCGCGCCCACGGACAACAACGCCAAGGTCCTGCGCGAAGGCCAGATGAAAGTGCTGCAACCGGCCATCGACAAGGGTGACATCAAGATTGTCGGCCAGCAGTGGGTGAAGGAATGGAACCCCACCGAAGCCTTGAGCATCGTGGAAAACGCCCTGACCCGGAACAACAACAAGATCGATGGCATCGTTGCCTCCAACGCCGCCACCGCCGGCGGCGCCATCCAGGCCCTGGCCGCGCTGAAAATGGCCGGCAAGGTGCCGATCTCGGGCCAGGACGCCGATCTCGCGGCAGTCAAGCGCGTGATCGATGGCACCCAGACCATGACCGTCTACAAGCCGCTGAAGCTGATCGCCTCCGCAGCCGCCAAGCTCTCGGTGCAACTGGCCCGCAACGAGAAACCGACCTTCAGCTCGCAGTACGACAATGGCAGCAAGAAAGTCGACACCATCCTGCTCCCCCCGCCGCCGTTGACCAAGGACAACATCGACCTGCTGGAAAAGGACGGGTTCTACACCAAGGCGCAGATCGCCGGGCAGTGACCTGACCAGGCAATCAAGCAAAGACCTGTGGGAGCGAGCTTGCTCGCGATTGACGGTAGCCCATCCAATATCGATGCCAGCTGAACCACCGCTATCGCGAGCAAGCTCGCTCCCACAGGTCACTTGGCTTGACTGCCTGGTCCACTGTCTATGTGTAAGCCCTTTTTCATGAGCCCTTGCCATGTCCGACTACCTGCTGCAAATGAACGGCATCGTCAAAACCTTTGGCGGTGTCAAAGCCCTGAACGGCATCGACATCAAGGTCCGGTCCGGGGAATGCGTTGGCCTGTGCGGTGAAAACGGCGCGGGCAAATCCACCCTGATGAAAGTGCTGTCGGCGGTCTATCCCTACGGCAGTTGGGAAGGCGAGATCATTTGGGACGGCCAGCCGCTCAAGGCGCAGTCCATCAGCGAGACCGAAGCCGCCGGGATCGTCATCATTCATCAGGAACTGACCCTGGTCCCCGACCTGTCGGTAGCCGAAAACATCTTCATGGGCCACGAGCTGACACTGCCCGGCGGGCGCATGAACTACCCGGCGATGATCCACCGCGCCGAGGCCCTGATGCGCGAACTCAAGGTGCCGGACATGAACGTCTCGCTACCGGTTTCCCAGTACGGCGGTGGCTACCAGCAGTTGGTGGAAATCGCCAAGGCGCTGAACAAGCAGGCGCGACTGCTGATCCTCGACGAGCCCTCTTCAGCCTTGACTCGCTCGGAAATCGAGGTGCTGCTGGACATCATCCGCGACCTCAAGGCCAAGGGCGTGGCCTGTGTGTACATCTCCCACAAGCTCGATGAAGTGGCCGCCGTGTGCGACACCATCTCGGTGATACGCGACGGCAAACACATCGCCACCACCGCCATGGCGGACATGGACATTCCCAAGATCATCACCCAGATGGTCGGGCGGGAAATGAGCAACCTCTACCCCACTGATCCCCATGAGATCGGCGAGGTGATTTTCGAGGCGCGCCACGTCACCTGCTACGACGTCGATAACCCCAAGCGCAAACGGGTCGACGACATTTCATTCGTCCTCAAGCGCGGGGAGATTCTCGGCATCGCCGGGCTGGTCGGCGCCGGTCGCACGGAACTGGTCTCTGCGCTGTTCGGCGCCTACCCCGGCCGCTACGAAGGCGAAGTCTGGCTGAGCGGCCAACCCATCGACACGCGCACGCCGCTCAAGTCGATCCGCGCCGGCCTGTGCATGGTCCCTGAAGACCGCAAGCGCCAAGGCATCATTCCTGACCTGGGGGTGGGTCAGAACATCACCCTGGCGGTGCTGGACAACTACGCGAAACTGACCCGCATCGACGCCGAAGCCGAACTGGGCAGCATCGACAAGGAAATCGCGCGCATGCACCTCAAGACCGCGAGCCCGTTCCTGCCGATCACCAGCCTCTCCGGCGGTAACCAGCAAAAAGCCGTGCTGGCCAAGATGCTGCTGACCAAACCCCGGGTGCTGATTCTCGATGAGCCCACCCGTGGCGTGGACGTCGGCGCCAAATACGAGATCTACAAATTGATGGGCGCGCTGGCAGCCGAAGGCGTGTCGATCATCATGGTGTCCTCGGAGCTCGCCGAAGTCCTGGGGGTTTCCGACCGCGTCCTGGTGATCGGCGAAGGCCAGTTGCGCGGCGACTTCATCAACCACGAACTCACCCAGGAACAGGTGCTCGCCGCCGCGCTCAGCCACCCCGATGGCCATAACAATAATGATCGGAAGTCCGCGTAGATGAATCAGGTCAAACAGCTGTTTTCCCGCTACAAAATGCTCGCGCTGGTGATCGCCGTGGCGCTGATCTGGCTGTTCTTCAGCTGGCAGACCGACGGTGGGTTCCTGACCCCGCGCAACCTGTCCAACCTGCTGCGGCAGATGTCCATCACCGGGATCCTGGCCTGCGGCATGGTGCTGGTGATCATCAGCGGCGAGATCGATTTGTCGGTGGGCTCGTTGCTTGGGCTATTGGGTGGGCTGGCGGCGATCCTCGATGTGGTCTATCACATCCCGCTGCTGGCGAACCTGAGCCTGGTGGCTTTGTGCGGCTTGGTGATCGGCTTGGGCAACGGCTACATGACCGCCTACCTGCGCATCCCGTCGTTCATTGTCGGGCTGGGTGGCATGCTCGCGTTTCGCGGCATCCTGCTGGGCGTGACGGGCGGCACCACCATTGCCCCGGTGTCGCCGGAATTGGTCTACGTCGGCCAGGGTTACCTGCCGCACACGGTCGGGACCGGGCTGGGCATCCTGCTGTTCGCCCTGACCCTGTTCCTCACCTGGAAACAGCGGCGCAACCGGGCCCTCCATGGCCTGGCAGCCCACTCCCTGGTGCGTGATGGATTGCGCGTGGCATTGATCGGCGCGGTGCTGGCCGGCTTCGTCTACACCCTCAACAGCTACGACGGCATCCCGGTGCCGGTGCTGCTCCTGCTGATCCTGCTGGGGGTGTTCAGCTACGTCACCAGCCAGACCGTGTTCGGCCGCCGCGTCTACTCGGTGGGCAGCAACATGGAAGCCACGCGCTTGTCCGGCATCAACGTGCAAGCGGTGAAGCTGTGGATCTTCGGCATCATGGGCGTGATGTGCGCCCTCGCCGGCGTGGTCAACACCGCCCGCCTGGCCGCCGGCTCACCCTCGGCCGGCAACATGGGCGAACTCGACGCCATCGCCGCCTGCTTCATCGGCGGCACCTCCATGCGCGGCGGTTCCGGCACGGTCTACGGCGCTCTCCTCGGTGCGCTGGTGATCACCAGCCTGGACAATGGCATGTCCATGCTCGACGTCGACAGTTATTGGCAGATGATCGTCAAAGGCAGCATTCTGGTGCTGGCGGTGTGGGTGGATGTGAGTACGCGCACTGGGCGGCGGTGATGGGCTCCGTCATTTGCTGGCAGACGCCATCAACACACCAAAGCCCAGGAACGTGATGCCCGACAGTTTGCCGACAACCCTGGCGCCCTGGCTGGTGGAGAGCCAGCCTCTTGCGGCTTGGGCCGTCAGGGCATAACTGGAATGCACCAGTAGGACAAGCACACTGTACGACGACACGAGCAAGAAGAACTGGCTGTAATAGTCACCCGCCGGCTTGATGAACTGGGGAAAGACCGCCAGGAAGAAGAAACCCGCCTTGGGGTTGAGCAACTGGATCGACAGCGCCTCGACGAATCGCCGCCATGGACGCAGCGACGTGGCGTTGAGTTCGGGAATAAAGCGCTGGGTACGCCACATCTTGATCCCCAGGTACAACAAGTACAGCGCCCCAACGTATTTCAAGAGTGTGAAGGCCGCCGCCGAGGCCGCCAGGATCAACCCCAGGCTACTGGCGCAAATACCCGCCACGATAAAAGCGCCGGACGCGATCCCGACAATGCCCGGCAGCGCACCGCGCCAGCCATGACGCAAGGCATTGGACAGCGTCAGCACCACGCCGGGGCCCGGGCTGAGTACCGTCAGGGTCGCCAGGATCAGAAAAAGTCCATAATCGGCCATGCATCACTCCACATCGAAGGCAAATTGCTGGGGCCTTCAGGGTGGCGTGACGCGTGGGGGCTGACAAACGCTTTGATTGCGCCTCATATGTGACTAAATTAGACACATGATCGCCAACCTCCCCCCGTTGAACGCCGTCCGCGCCTTCGCCGCTGCCGCTCGCCACCAGAGCTTCAGCCGCGCCGCCGAAGAGCTGCACGTCAGCCATAGCGCCGTCAGCCGTCACGTCAAGTTGCTCGAAGAGCGCTTGGGCGTGTTGCTGTTCGCGCGTCGAACCCGCCAATCCTTGCTCACCCCGGCGGGCCGGGTTTTCTACGAGCAGGTCAGCGAGGCACTGACCCTGATCGCCAACGCCGCCAACGCGCTGACGCGCAATGCGGGCCAGCGCAAAGTGACCATCAACGTGCGCCCCTCCTTCGCGGTGCGCTGGCTGATCCCTCGGCTGCCGGACTTCATGGCGCGCCATCCGGACATCAAGCCCGAGGTCGTCACCAGCACCCGGCCTCCAGATCCCTCAAGGGAAACGTTCGACGTGGTCATTCGGCGCGGAGATGCTGGCTGGTCGGCCGAGGTGCAGCCCACCCTGTTACTGGAAGACGACCTGCTGCTGGTTGCCGCCCCGTCGTTGCTGCAAAGCGTGCCATTGGAGAACGTCCACGACCTGGCCCGGCACACCTTGTTATCGGGCAGGACACGCAGCAACGATTGGCAGGATTGGGTGGAGCACGTCGGGATCGATCCATTGAACAACCCGCCGACCCTGCAATTCGATCACATGCACCTGGTGCTGCAGGCGGCCGTCGATGGCCTGGGCGTGGCGTTGTGCCCGGCTTCGCTGCTGGGTCGGGATTTGTCCAACGGGCGCTTGGCCTGCCCACTGCCGGCGTTGCGCATGTCGCTGGCTCGTTATTACTACGGTGTTTCCGGGAGTGCAGTGGCTGAGACGCAGGTTTTTGTTGATTGGTTGCTAACCCATTGTGGGAGCGAGCTTGCTCGCGATAGCGCCCTGTCAGCCGACATCGATGTTGACTGATCGAATGCCATCGCGAGCAAGCTCGCTCCCACAGGGGAATTGCGTTAGCCGGGAGACGCCTTATGCGCTTTGGAGCGCGCCCAACGGCGGTCCGAAAATCTCGTAGGAAATTACTTCCCGTGGCGAGGGAGCTTGCTCCCGCTGGGGCGCGAAGCGGCCCCGAACCAGGTGCCTCTTTTCGCCAGGTACACCGCAGGCACCGGTTTTGCGACTGCTGCGCAGTCGAGCGGGAGCAAGCTCCCTCGCCACAGGGGGAGCGGGCGTCCTACAGGTCGGTTGTGGGTGCCGGGATCGGCTTCTATAGTTGGGGCGTCGCTGGCTTTGGCCGGTGGCTGGGTTTCGCAGCCCGATAGATACGCTGGCAACCAGGCATCATAAAAGTAACAATGGGCGCGGTTGGCGTTCAACGTCACTTATGGGGGCTGTGTGTGGGAGATCTTCGGGTCTGCCGAGTTCCTCGTATCCTCGGTCTGCGAACCCACATGCAGCTACCACCCGTTCGTTTCGCAGCGAATTGCAGTAGCTATCTTTCTTGATATGAGGAATGAATAACTATGCGCCAGAATACTTTGGATCAACGCTTCACCCC